>CAZMMY010000019.1:5077-10938 GCA_964567495.1 uncultured bacterium | reverse complement strand
TTCGCAGACCTGTCCTTACCCGCTGCACCTGGGCGTGACCGAGGCCGGCACACTGCTGCGCGGAAGCATCTACAACGCGATGGGAATCGGCATGCTGCTTTCCGAAGGCATCGGCGACACTATCCGCGTTTCTCTGACCGCGGAATCGGTTGAAGAGATCCGCGTGGGCAAGATGATCCTTGAAGCGCTGGGCCTTCGCAAAGGTGTGCGCGTCATTTCCTGCCCCAGCTGCGGACGCGCCGAAGTCGATGTTTTCAAACTCGCAAACGAAGTCGAAAGCCGCGCCATGAAGCTCAAAGACCCCATGACCATTTCCGTGCTGGGCTGCGTCGTCAACGGGCCGGGCGAGGCGCATGAGTCCGATTTCGGTATTACCGGCGGCAAAGACAAAGGCATGATCTACATTGACGGCAAACAGCACCGCGTAGTCGATGAGAAGGCCCTGGTCGACGAACTGTTCCGCGAGATTGGCACGCGCAAAAATAATTCCACTCACGAATGTTCCAAAACCGATTCCACAGCGCAGGAAAAATGAGCCTCCAGAATTTCGGCCAGTTTCAGGACATTTACGAAAAAGTCAGCGCGGGCGAGCGCCTCAGCTTCGAGGACGGCGTACGGCTTTACAAGACCAACGACTTGACCCTTCTCGGCCAGCTTGCCCAGATTGTGCGCCGGCGCATGAACGGTAACCGGGTTTTTTATTCGGTCAACCTCCACATGAACCACACCAACGTCTGCACACTCCGCTGCCTTTTCTGCGCTTTCTCGAGGCGCCCGGGTGAAGCGGGCGGATACACGTTTACTCCGGAACAGATTCAGGACAAGGTGCGCGAGGCCATTGAGAAATGGCAGATCAACGAAGTCCACATCGTAGGCGGCCATAACCCTGACCTGGGCATGGACTATTACGTGAACGTATTCAAAATGATCCGTGAAGTCAGCCCATCTATCTATATTAAGGCCTTGACCGCTCCCGAAATCGACGACCTGGCGAACCGCTGCTCACTTTCATACCGCGACGTCCTTTACACGCTCAAAGAGGCGGGCCTGGACGGCATGCCGGGCGGCGGCGCTGAAATTTTCGCCGAGCGCACGCGCAAGAAGATCTGCAATGAAAAGATTTCCGCAGCCACCTGGCTGGAGATCCACAAACTCGCGCATTCGCTGGGCCTCCGCACCAACGCGACCATGCTTTACGGCCATATCGAAACGGATGAAGACCGCGTTGACCATGTCATTAAGCTTCGCGAGGCGCAGGACGAAACGCGCGGCTTTTATTCCTTTATTCCTCTCTCCTACAATGCTGAGAACACGCCCATGGGCAAGATCGGGGAGGCCGGCGGCTTTCTGGATCTCAAGGTCTATGCTGTTTCGAGGCTCCTTGCAGACAACATCCCGCATATCAAGGCCCACTGGATCACGACCGGCCTGAAAATGGGCCAGGTCGCTCTTTCCTTCGGCATCGACGACCTTGGCGGCACCAACCTGAACGAAAAAATCGTCCATGATGCCGGCTCCGAGACCCCCGTGGACCTCAGCCGCGCCGAGCTCGAAGACCTGATCAAGACCGCGGGCTATGAGCCCTGCCTGGTCGACAGCTCTTACCAGTACATTTCCTAAGCCAAAAATACGGCCGCCCGGCTGTAAAGCCGGCCCTCATGTGGTATCTTTTATATGTCAACTAACCGGAGTTCCGTTGAAATGAAAGAATACTCGCGTTACTCCCGCCAGCTCGTCCTCAAGGAAATCGGCAGGGAAGGCCAGAGAAAGCTTGAATCCTCGCGCGTTGTCGTAATCGGCGTGGGTGCGCTGGGCTCGGTTTCCGCCAACCTTCTCGCGCGTGCAGGCGTGGGCACGCTGCGCGTGATCGACCGCGACTACCTTGAAATGAACAATCTCCAGCGGCAGGTCCTCTTCGATGAAAAGGATCTTCAGCAGGACCTTCCCAAAGCCATCGCCGCGCAGCGCCGTCTTGAAAAAATCAATTCCGAGATCAGGATCGAAGCCGAAGTCGCGGACGTTAACGCGGACACTCTTGAAAACATCGCGCGCGGCGCGGACCTGATCGTTGACGGCACGGACAATTTCGAAACCCGTTTTCTCATCAATGATTTCAGCCTCAAGACAGGTATTCCATGGATTTACGGAGGCGCTGTCCGCACAGAGGGCATGTCCTATGTCATTCTCCCGGGCCAGGGGCCCTGCCTGCGCTGCCTTTTCCGCAAGGCGCCCGAGACTGGTTCTTCGCAGACCTGCGACCAGGTCGGCATCCTCGCCCCCGTCGCGCACCTGATTGCGTCGTTCCAGACTATCGAGGCGATCAAAATTCTGGCAGGGAAAAAAGACGCGGTCGACCGCAAATTGTGGAAGGTCGATCTTTGGGACCGTGAATTCAAGGCAATCTCGGTTGAGCAGTTTGAGAAAGCCCCGTGCTCGGGCTGCGCCAAAAAAGAATATCCTTATCTGGAAAGAAAATCGCAGAGCCGTGTGGTGCCGCTGTGCGGCCGCAACGCGGTCCAGATTTTTACGGACAACACCGCGGCCATCGACCTGAAGGCTCTCGCCGGAAGGCTCGGGGGGCAGGCCGAGGTCCATATGAACGATTACCTGCTGCGCTGCAAAACGGAAGACTATGAAATTACCGTTTTCCCCAATGGCCGTGCTATTATCAAGGGCACGGAAGACGCCGGACAAGCTACAAGCCTTTATGCCAGGTACGTCGGGGTTTAAACCAAAAATATTCCTGATCCTGCCCCTTTTGCTGGCCCTGGCTTTGCCTTCAGCCCGCGCGGAAAACGCTGGGGAATTGGCCGCCGCTGCCGATAATATTCTGGAAGCCTCGCAGCAGGATGATATTCCCAATATCCTGCATAAAAAGCGGAAAAAAAGGAAAGTCCGGAAGAAGAAAACCTGGCGTAAGGAGCAGGGGCGCGAGGAACGGCAGAGGGAACTGAGCGAGGCCCGGCAGAAGTTCGCCTATGAGGAACGGAAGCGCAAGCGGGAATTCGTCGACAGTATCCGCTACAAGAACATGAGCGACGAAGACCGCCATAAAAAAATTGAAAAGTTTTATGCCGGGGAACTCGAACGCCGGCAGGAATTTTCCGAAAAACAAAAAAAGAAAATAAGGGAAGGCTGACAAAGATGGATAAAGTTATTTTAACTCGCGAAGGATATGAAAAACTGGCTGCGGAACTCACTTTTCTCCAGACCAAAAAAAGACGTGAGGTGGCGGACCAGCTTGAATTCGCCCGCTCACTGGGCGATCTTCGCGAAAACGCCGAATACGAAACCGCGAAAGAAGCCAAGCACCAGCTCGAGATACGCATCGGCGAGCTTGAAGCCAAGCTGTCGCGCGCGCAGATTGTGGACCTGAGCGACATTCCGACGGACAAGGTCCTGCTCGGCGCGACCGTCGAAGTCAAAAACACCGGTACCGGCGCGGTCGTGAAATACACCCTTGTGACGCAGGACGAAGCGGATTTTTCCAAAAACCGCATTGCGGTCACTTCGCCGATCGGAAAGGGCCTTATCGGTAAAAAGCCCGGTGAAGTCGCCGAGATCCAGGTCCCCGCCGGCAAGATCAAACTCGAAGTCCTTAAAATTTCCAAGGAGCTTTAGCCTTGCAGACTTTTCTGGCCCCGGTCCGCGCTTTCTTCGACCTTTCGCTTTACCGCAAGGCCGCGAGCGCGGGGATTTCCTTCACTGCCAAATACCTGCTGGTGTTCGCGCTGTGGGGTTCGACACTTCTTTTAGCCGGCTATATGATCATGGCTTCGTCTATGGTGACGTCGACCCTGGAATGGGTCAAAACCGATTTCCCTCCTCTGCGCGCAGCTTCCGGCGGGTTGACGCTCCTGAACGGCACTAATTATCAGATGACGCACCCTCGCTGGGGCGACGTTGTCTTGTTTGATATGGCCGCGCAGGGAAGCGGCAGCGTGAATTGGGGCGACAATGTGGCGCTTGTTACCTCGACCGACATCTATGTGAAATCAGGCGGGCAGATCAGCCGTTACCCCGTTAATGTTATGGGAGAACGTCCTTACAGCGATGCAACCGATGTGCGTAAAACCGTGGTGAAGCTCGCCAGCATTATGATTGCAGGCGCCCCGCCCGTGACGTTTATCAGCTCATTTATTCTGCTGTTTGCGGCGCCGCTGGTTCTCGGGTTCCCGGCCGCGCTGATTGGCATGGCTTTGAACATGCTTTCCAAACGCAAGCGGTCATTTCCCGAGGTTTATTGCATCAGTGTGACGGCCCTGACGCCGGCAATCGTCATTTTTACGGTGGCGGCCATGATGCCCCGGATGGGCAGCCTGCCCTGGAAGGCCTGGATCCTTGCGGGGGCCTCGCTGGTCTATATTTTTGTCGGGCTCCAGTCGGACGGCGGGCAGGTCCCTCAGAAGAAAAAAGCCTAAACCTCTTCCGCGTTTTTCTGCCCTGCGGCTGAAACCGAAATCAGGCAGCCCGCGGCGATGATAAGGAAAGCCCCGAACAGCGAAAGCGCACTTAGTTTCTCCCCGAAAAAAATCAATCCATAGAAAAAACTCATGAGCGGCGTCAGGTAGGAAAACGGGCTGACCAGTGAAGCCGGAGCCCGCCGGAGCGCTATGGTCATCCAGAGCTGCCCGTAGAAAGACCCCACACCGACGCCCGCAAGAAGCAGCCAGCCTTTCCAGTCCGGCCACACGAACCCGAAGGGCAGGAAGGCGAGTGAGCCGATAGTCGAGACTGCGGTGAAATAAAAAATAATGGTCAGCGGAGACTCGTGGTGCCGCAGGGCGCGGATCGAAACATACACGATGCCGACAAAGACTGCGGACAGAAGCCCCAGGCACACCATCAGGTTCCAGCTTTCCAGCCTTGCGCCCACAAGCAGGTAAACGCCAACGAACGACAGAGCGGTCATGGAGAGCACCATGGCGCCTGGCCTTTCTTTAAGGAACATGATTGCGAACAAAGCCGCGAAGATCGGCCCCGTATAGTTCAGCATGACCGCGGTACCCAGCGGAAGGTTCGCGATGGTGTAGAAATGCAGCGAAAGCGCAATAAATCCGCTGAGACCGCGGAGAATCATGAGCCGCCGCTGTTTTCCCAGCATTGAAATCCTCTTATATTTCATAATGCTGATCATCATGACCGTGCCGATCAGGCTGCGGAAAAAAACGACTTCCAGGCTCGGCAGGTTCCGGCTGGCGGCCTTGACGCAGAGCGCCATGGCGGAAAAAGCCAGAGACGCCTTGGCCATGGAAATGATGCCGGAGATTCGGGTTTTGGAATGGCTCATGGGATCCGGGAGAAAACTAGGGAGTTAGAATGATTTTGCCGAAATTCTCGCGGCTCTGCATGCGTTCAAGCGCCTGCCTGGCTTCGCGGAGAGGAAGAACCTTGTCAACTACAGGACGGAGACGTTTTTTCTCGAGCAGGGCCACGACCTTGCGCAGCTCATCCTTGCCGCCCATGTAAGCGCCCGAAATTGAGAGCTGGCGCGCGAAAATAAAACGCAGGTTCAGGTTCACCATTGGTCCGCTGGTCACGCCGCAGGTCACAAGCCTGCCTTTTTTTGCGAGGCAGGCAATGCTCTTCGGGAAGGTCGCGGGGCCGATATGCTCGAATACCACTTCTACGCCCCTGCCCCGGGTCAATTTCAAAACCTCTTCCGAAAAATCCTTTTTCTCGTAATTGATAACTTCGTCCGCGCCGAGAGCCCTGGCTTTTTTGATTTTTTCGTCGCGGCCCACGGTTGTGATGACATAAGCGCCGAGATACTTGGCGATCTGGATGGCCGCGCTTCCGATGCCGCTTCCGGCCGCGTGAATCAGGACCTTTTCGCCCTTTTTCAGCCGTGCGCGTGTGAC
>CAZMMY010000019.1:699-5067 GCA_964567495.1 uncultured bacterium | reverse complement strand
TCCAGCGTTTAGAGACAGGGATGATATTTTCCGCGGGCACGCAGACGAATTCGGCGTACCCGCCGTTGACCTGAAAACCGGTGATTTTGTACTGGTCGCAAAGACTGTCCCAGCCGTCTTTGCAATGCCTGCACTTGCCGCAGGACATGCCGGGGGCTGCAATGACCGGGCCCTTAAACCGCTTTTTGACCTTGCTTCCGTAGCCCACGACTTCGCCGGCCACATCGCAGCCCAGGATATGCGGCATGCTGATTTTAACGCCGGGCATGCCCATGAGCGTCCAGATGTCCAGATGGTTGAGGGCACAGGCGCGGATCTTGACCAGAACCTCGTTCGGTTTGGGGTTCGGCGTGTCGACGTAGGTATATTGCAGTTCCTCAGGAGAGCCGGGCTTTTCGAAAATAATGGCGCGCATTTTATGCGGCTCATGGCTGGTGCTGATCCTGGGAAGCGCTTCGACTTTCATATTTTTGACTTTAGCGGAACAGGAAAACAAAAGCAAGAGGGTTGTTTTTATAATAGAATGCCGGCATGAAAGAAAGCCGCGAAGCCAGGAAAACCCGCGTTTTAAAGATCATCAAAAACCTCCGCAAGGCCTATCCCGATGCCCATTGCGAGCTCAATTTCACCAGCCCCATGGAGCTCCTGGCGGCGACCATTCTCTCAGCCCAGTGCACGGACAAAAGGGTCAATAGGGTCACGCCCGCGCTTTTCAAAAGGTACAAAAATCCACGTGAATTTGCCGGCGCAAAACCGGAAGAACTTGAAGAATTGATCCGCTCCACCGGCTTCTACAAGAACAAAGCCAGAAACATTATCGCTGCCGCGCAGAAAATCGAAAGAGATCACGGCGGCCGCGTGCCCGCGACCATGGAAGCCCTGACCGGCCTGGCCGGCGTGGGCCGCAAAACAGCGAATGTCCTGCTCGGCAACGCATTCGGAATTCCCGGCATTCCTGTGGATACCCACATGCTGCGCGTCAATAAAAGGCTGGGGATTTCTTCGAAGGCCGATGCGGTCAAGATGGAATATGAACTGATGCCGCTGGTACCGCAAAAAGAATGGACGGACTATTCTCACCTGATTATTTTCCACGGTCGCAGCCGCTGCTATGCCCGCAAGCCCGAATGCTCCAAATGCGAAATTTTCGAGTTCTGCCCGTCAGGCAAAAAACTCCTGGCCTCCGGGGCGGGCGCTTGATCCGATGAGCCGCCTTGAAGACAAAATCAAGGCCATTGCGGCGGCGGCCGGCTTCCATCATTGCGGGCTGACCTCGCTTTCGCATCTGGATGCGGGCGAACGGGCCGTGCGGGACTGGACGGGCCGGGGTCTGCACGGCAGCATGAAATACCTCGAAGATATCGGCGCGAGGCGGGAACGGTTCTTGGGCGATTTCCCTGAAGCGAAGAGCGTCATCGCATTGGGTGTGAATTATTTTTCCGAGACTCCGCCGGAAAATGTAAACGTCCAGCTGAACGGTAAGGTTGCGCGCTATGCCTGGGGGCGCGACTATCACCAGATCATCAAAAAGAAGCACATGGACTTCATCGCGGAGCTAGAGAAATTCGCTCCTGGCCTGAAAGCCAAATCCTGTGTGGATATCCAGCCGGTGCCTGAGAAATGGATGGCGAAGCAGGCGGGGCTCGGCTTTGTCGGAAAGAACACCGTCCTGCTCAGCCGTAAGTACGGGCCATGGGTTTTTCTTTCCGAAATCGTCACCGATCTTGAGCTCGCGGAAGACAGCCTCGACACAGGCAGCTGCGGCGTTTGCGCAGAGTGCCAGACGTCATGCCCGACGGGCGCGCTGCACAAGGATTATGAAATGGACGCTCGGCTGTGCATCGCTTCCCTCACGATCGAACACAAGGGGATCATTCCGCGTGACATGCGCCCGAAAATCCAGGACTGGGTCTTCGGCTGCGACATCTGCCTGGACGTTTGTCCGTTTTCCTCCAAATCGAAAAACACGGATTGGGAAGAGTTTTCGCCGGAAGCGGGTGCGGGCCCGAAGCTCGGGCTCGAAGAACTTTTTGAGCTTGAGACAAATTCCGCTTATGAAAAAAAATTCCAGGGCACTGCGCTGCTGCGTGCGGGCCGCAAGCAGATGCTCCGCAACGCCTGTGTCGTGCTGGGCAATTCCGGAGACCCCAAAGCCGTGCCCTGGCTGAAAAAGGCGCTGGGAGACGCCGCATGGCTGGTCCGCCTGCACGCGGCGTGGGCGCTGGGCCGCCTGGCCCTGCCGGATGGCCTCTTTCTGCTCGAGCAAGCCCTTGGGAAAGAAGAAGATCCCCGGGTCAGGGAAGAGATAATAACCTCTTTAAAACAAACCCCTTAGTGCCGATAAAGAAGTGATAACCCTAACCAGCTGAAAAGAGGAAGAATGGCGAAAAAGACTGGCATTATCTGGCTGATTTTTCTGCTGCTTATGCCCGCATCTGTTCGCGCGGAAGATTTAAATGAGGCGCGGCAAGTCGTGCGCAGAGAAACCGCCGCGCAGAAAAGGGCCGTGGCGGCGGCGCAGGCGTCTGAAAAAAAAGACGCTTTGAAGTCCGGTGAAATTTCCTTCGCGGACGTTCTTCGCAGGCCCGACGACGTCGCGCTCAACTTTCGTTATGCGCAGCAGCAGGTCAAAAAGAACGACCTGCTCGGCGCGGCAGGCGCTCTCGAGCGCATCCTGATCGTGCACCCCGAGCTCCACGAAGTCCGCCTTTTCTATGCCGTCGTGCTTTTCCGCCTGGACAATCTGACCGAGACCGAAGCCGAGCTGGCGAAGCTTCAAAAAGTGGAGCTGCCCGGAAACCTCAAAAACGAAGTCGCTATTTATCAGAAGGCCATCAAGAAGAGGAAGAAGAAGACCCAGTTTGCACTGACTCAGAGCAACGGCTTCGGCTGGGACTCGAACCGCAATTCCGCGCCTTCATCCAAGCGCGTGCTGTTCACGGATTTTCCGATTAACACCGTGCGCGGCTCGACCGGGCGCCGGCACGACACTCATTTTCTCAACATCACTTCTGTGGAAGCCGCGCATGACCTCGGGTTTCAGGCGGGGCACCAGGTCTTCGGCAACTTCACTTATTTTCAGCAGGAGCAGACGCAGGTCGACAACCTGGACCTCGGCTCCTTCCAGTATGACTTCGGTACGGTTTTGAAGAACCGTTTCGCGGATTTCACTCCCAGTTATTCTGCCTCGCATATCTTCCTGTCGCGCGAAAATTACCAGCGCACCAAAGCGGGAAATTTCGAGCTTAACCGCAGCATGACGCCCAAGCTGAACCTGACTTCTGCGTTTCGCATGGAGCACCAGGACTATCTTCCGATTGAGGAGATCCAGAGCGCTCGGGTTCGCGACGGCTGGGAAGTTTCGTTCACAAACGGCGCAGCCTACGCTTTGCCCAAGGACATGCGCATCGGCGGCGGCATTGTGTATGCCCGAAAAAATGCGCGGCAGGACTACGAAGACTATAATCGTCTCATTCTCAGATTTTTCCATTCCTGGCTGCTCGGCAAGGGGCAGTTTCTTCTGAATTCAATCGACAACGGCTTTGATTATTACCAGATTCCGGACACGGCCATCGCCAGCCAGGTCCGTAAAGATACGACGCTGCGTTACCGCATTACTTACGGCGCGCCCCTGACCACGCTTTTGATCGGTAAAATCCTGCCCGGGCCGCTGAAAGACATCACTGCGACTGTCAGCTACGAATATTACCGCTCGCTTTCGACGATTACGAACTACACATACACCAACTACAAAGTCCAGACGCTGTTTACCAAAAGGGTTGAATTCTGATTAGAGCCGTTATCCTTTTTCTGGCGGCGGCGCTTGCGGTGAACGGCCCGGCCTGGGCCGCGCCCGCCGCACCTGCGCCCGTGCTTCCGTCCCTGGGCGAGGACAGGATCGGTGTGGTCGCCGCGGTCAAGGGTGCGGTTACTATCCAGCAGCCGGGTAAAGTGGGTGAGATCGTAAAATCCGGACGGGCTGTTTATCTTGGAGACACGGTTTCCACAGACGATAAAGGAGCGCTCCAGATCCTTTTGCTGGATGAAACCATTTTTACCATTGGGCCGAACAGCGCGATTGTGATCGATAAATTCGTTTACGATCCTTCGACCCATGCGGGGAAAGTCAAAGCGAAAGTCGTCAAAGGCGTATTTCGTTTCGTGACCGGAAAAATCGGTCAGAAAAAACCTTCGGACATGCAGGTCGATCTGCCCTCGGGCACGATCGGCATCCGCGGGACGATGGTACTGGGCGAAAGCCTTGGAGACAAATCGACGGTTGTTTTGATGGGGCCGGGCGCCAGGACCAACACGCAGCACCGCGTCGGACAGATTACGCTGGGCACTGAGGTCGGAGGCAAAACAGAG
>CAZMMY010000019.1:0-689 GCA_964567495.1 uncultured bacterium | reverse complement strand
GTCAGCCGGGCGGGTTACGGAAGTACGATCGACGGCCGTGGTTCAGCCCCGACACAGCCTTTTGAAGTTCCGGCGGCCGAGCTTGCGAGAATGAGCGGCGGCCTTCAGCCGTCTGGAGAAGGTTCTTCAGACGGCGGTGATGATTCCGTGTCGTCAGGCGACGGAGGCGGTTCGGGCAGCGCGTCGGAAGAGGCGGGCCAGGACACTGCGGCCGGCGGGAATTCCTCCGAAGAAGCCGGGGCGTTCGGCGATTTCATGGGAGAGTTAAACAGCGAGACTGAACGTGCGTCGCAGGAAGCTCTTGAGGAAGCTGAGGACATTGAGGACGGGATCACGTCTTTTGAGGAGCTGGACCGTGTCCAGAGCGGAGTATTCAAATATAGCGAGACCGGTGTTGACCTTTTCGACGTCAACGGCAATTTGACCAACAGCTATGATTTCTTTTTAGAAATCGATTTTGGCGCAAGGATAGTGGGCGGAGGAACCTCAAAAATTGTTGCCGACGTAGGCGGCAGTACGAACTACGACTTGCCGGAAATGAATTTTGGCGATGGAGACGACCCCGCCAGCTTCTCATATGATAACCTGACTATGACTTCTGGTTCTTGAAGTACATGAACCGTTGACGTGTATAATGACCTGATCAACGAAGGCGGCGTGGTCGCCAATAGCGCGGCGCATGAAGTGGC
>CAZMMY010000018.1:0-11894 GCA_964567495.1 uncultured bacterium | reverse complement strand
CAGCAGGTCCCCTTCGGAAGCGGCCAGGATCATCCCGTTGGATTCCACGCCGCGAATGACCGCCGGCTCCAGATTATCCACGATGATGACCTTCTTGCCCTTTAGCTCTTCCTCGGTGTAATGCTTGCGGATACCGGCCACAATAGTCTTCTGGACCGATCCAACCTTGATACCCAGGACGTAGAGGCGGTCGGCATTGGGATGGGGAGAAACAGTCTGGATCTCAGCCACGCGGAGCTGGGCTTTTTTGAAGTCATCCAGGCTGAGACGGGGAGCGGAAACGGGTGCGGGATTGGGGGCTGCCGGCTGGGGTTCCATTTAACTTCCTCCTATATGAAGACGGAATTATGACGTTTCGTAAGGCGCATTTTAGCATAAATCAGGGCTGCGAGATACCGGAGGGAGGCGTCTGGGGTGATTTTATCGGACATTTGTGGCATAAACTCTTTATTTACAGTAATTTAAAGTAGGATATTTTGACCCGCTTTACGCTTGCTTTACGAATAGCGCGTGGCTATAATCGGATTCGACTTCTTCAAAGATTCGCGCCAGTCACGCAATACTTCCCCCTTTTCAAAGGAAAAGGGAAGCTTTTTCAAATTCCACTTTTCATGGAGGATGTTCAAAATGGGCAAGATCAAGGTAGCAATTGCAGGCGCCGGAAACTGCGCAGCCTCGCTGATTCAGGGTATTGAGTACTACAAATCACTGACCGGCTCCAAGAAAAAAGAAATGTTCGGACTCATGAACTACGCGATGGGCGGCTATTGCCCCGAAGACATCGAGTTCGTCGCCGCATTCGATATCGACAAGAGAAAAGTCGGCGAAAACCTCGACGTCGCGCTGAAGGCCAAGCCCAACTGCCTCCTTCCTCTCGAAAACAACCGCATCCCGAAAAGCAAGGTCGTCGTTGAAATGGGCCCGGTTCTCGACGGATACTCCGCACACATGGCGGATTACCCGGATGACCGCACTTTCGTGCTTTCCACTAAGAAACCTTGCAATGTTGAAAAGGTCCTGCGCGATTCCGGCGCGGAAATCCTGCTGAATTATCTGCCGGTCGGCAGCCAGAAGGCGGTGGAATTCTACGCTGAAGCCTGCCTGAAAACCGGCGTCAGCCTGATCAACTGCATGCCTGTCTTCATCGTCTCGAATTCCGACTGGGCCAAGCGCTTCGAAGACAAGCGCATCCCCTGCGTCGGCGATGACATCAAGTCCCAGCTGGGAGCGACCATCGTGCACCGGATGCTCACCGATCTGGCGCGCCGGCGCGGGGTGCGCATCCGTCGTACTTACCAGCTGAACACCGGCGGCAACACCGACTTCCTGAACATGCTGAACCGCAGCCGCCTCAAGTCCAAGAAAATCTCCAAGACGGCCGCCGTTCAGAGCCAGCTGGCAGAGCCGCTTGAGGAAGATAATATCCACATCGGCCCTTCGGACTATGTTCCTTGGCAGAACGACAACAAGGTCTGCTACCTGCGCATGGAAGGCCGCGGCTTCGCGGGCTTCCCGCTGAACCTCGAGCTGCGCCTTTCGGTCGAGGTTTCCCCGAACAGCGCCGGCTGCGCCATCGACGCCATCCGCGCCTGCAAGATCGCGCGCGACCGAAAAATCGGCGGCCCGCTCATTTCCATGTCGGCGTACACTATGAAGCATCCGCCCAAACAGATTCCTGACACGGAAGCAAAGGAACTTGTTAAGAAGTTTGTCCAGGGCACCTGCCCTCGTTAAACAAGCGTCAACCTCGGGGAAGAGGCCTCGCGCCTCTTCCCCTTTTTCTTTTCAGCGGGGTGTGAAATGATCCGCAAGACCGTTTATCCCTACATCAAAAGTATCCTTGAAAGCATGGCCTCGGCGCTTCACAAGCGGGGCTTTACTCCCAATCACATTACCCTGATCGGTCTGGCTTTCAGTTTTGTCAGCGGCTGCATCTACGCTTCAGGGCATTTTTTCTGGGGCGGAATGGCGCTGCTGGCTTCCGGCATGGCGGACATGCTGGACGGCGCGCTGGCGCGCGTCAGCGGCAAAACCACGAAATTCGGCGCCTTCCTGGATTCTTCGCTGGACCGTTACGCGGATTGCTTTCTGTACGGTGGGCTCGCCCTTCATTATGCCCGGATCGATTCCTTCGGCTGGTCTGCGGTCTGCCTGGGCATCATTGCCGGCTCATTTGTCACGAGTTACACCAAGGCGCGGGCGGAAAACTTTATTCCCGAATGCGGCGTCGGAGTTTTCGAACGTGCGGAAAGGCTGCTGACTCTGGGCCTTTTCTCCGCGGTGGGCGGGTTCGTGCGGCCGCTTTGCCTTATCGTTCTTCTCGTCGGCACGAATTTCACGGCCATTCAGCGCATTCTGTATACTCGGTCTAAACTTTCGGACACTCCGTCCGAAAATTCCAAGTAATCAGTGATACGGATCCCGGTTCTCGTCCTCACTCTTCTTCTATTCATCTCCGGCCTTCCTGCCGCGCAGGCCGCGCCCCCTGACATCATCAAAAAGATTGAAAGCCGGCGCGGGCTCTGGACAAGCCTGAAAGCCGGGGTGAAAATGGAGTTCCAGAGCGCAGGCGGAAAAAAGGCCGTTTGCCGGGCGGAGCTGGCCTACTCCCGGCTGGCTGAGAGAATTCTTTTAAAGGCCTGGAACGCTGAAGAAAAGCTGCTTTTCGTGTTCAAGACCGAAGACACCGAGTTCGAGCTTTACCTTCCCCACTCAAAAGCAGTTTACTCCGGCAGCATTTTCGACCTGGAAGATTCTCCCGAGCTGCACAGCCATCTGAAAGCGCTGGACCTCTACCGGGCGCTGAAACCCATGCTGCTCTCACCTTCCAAAAAGATCGAGCGGGGTCTGGCCGGCAAAGACCTGCACCGCCTCCGTATCACCGGAAACCGCGGCCTGGAACGGGAAGTTTATGCGGACGAGAACGGGGAAATTCTGCGTGAGATTTATTTCAAGAACGGCAAAGCGGCCACCATCGTTGAACGTTCGGATTTCCGCAATATTAAACGGCCGAAAGATTCCTTCACTTTTCCATGGCGGATTATGATCCGCAATCCCGGGCAGGCCCAGGGCAATTTCCTGAAGACCGTGCTTACATTCGAAAGCGCGGACTTCGCCCCTTTTAAAAATGACTCTGGATTTTTTTACGATTTTCCAGAAGATGCCAGACAGATCGACTTATCAGAGGAATTCAGGACCGCTTCCAGCAGACAGCTCTGAGCCGAAGCTTATAGGAAATTCTACGAACCTAAGGGTTCTTGCTGGCTGACGCAGTGGATGGCGCCCAGGCCATAGACCATGGCGGTACATGAAATGGGCACAATGTCCTTCTTGGGGAAGAGTTCCTGCAGGATTTTGACCGCGTCTTTGTCCTGCCTGCAGTCATACACGGGCAAAAGCACTGTTTCGTTCGCGATTAAAAAGTTGGCGTAGCTGGCCGGAAGCCGGACACTTCCGTCAGCAACCTTCGCGGGCATAGGCAGCTTGACCAGATTCCACTTCTTTCCTTTTTCGGTCTCCGCCGCTTTCAGGCGTTCCCAGTTTTCCCTCAGAATGTCGTGGTTCTCGTCGGATTCATCGTTTTCGTAGGCTGCGAGAATAGTCTTCTCGTCCACGAAACGCGCGATGTCGTCAATGTGCCCGTCGGTGTCGTCGCCCACAATACCCTCATTGAGCCAGACCACGTGTGAAACTCCCAGATAATCCTTCAGGTACTGCTCGATCTCGACGTGCGTCAGGTCGAAATTACGGTTCTTGTTGAACAGGCACTGCTCTGTCGTCATGCAGGTGCCCGCTCCGTTGACCTCGATCGATCCGCCTTCGAGTACGATGCCGGAATCGAAACAGGGACTCTGGATCAGTTTTTTATTTTCGAAAATATGCGTGTCTTCCGCCAGGTCGGCATACTTCCCGCCCCAGGCATTGAAAATCCATTTCACCCAGGCCTTCTTGCCTTTCTGGGTCACAAAGGTAGGGCCGTAATCGCGGATCCAGGAATCGACAGTCGCTTCTTCGATCCAGACCAGGTTCTTCAGGCTTTTTTCGCTGAGTTTGGGCTTTATGAATTTCAGGGCTTCTTCTTTAAGTTTCGGCGAAGCCAGCAGCTTCACTTTTTCGTAAGGAAGAAGCGCTTCGAGCATCTGAAGGTAAGCGTCCCGGACCTTGTCCATGCGCTTGCCCGGCCATGTCACAGGGTTGTGAGGCCAGGAAAGCCAGGTGGCCTCATGCTTCGACCATTCGGCAGGCATGGAAAAACCGAGAGACGAGGGAGTGCGCTGCGCCTTAGTCTTTAGCATGGCCGGCGTGGCTCAGGAAACGGGAGGTGACGGGGGTATAGGCGTCGATGCGGCGGTCGCGCAGGAAAGGCCAGTTCTGCCGCGTTTTTTCGATCTGCGAAAGGTCGCATTTCACGATCATGTTCTCTTCCCTGTTCTCTCCGGCACGGGCGATCACGGTGCCGAACGGATCGGAAACGAAGGAATTTCCCCAGAACTTTACGGAACCTTCCTTGCCGACACGGTTGACGGCGGCCACAAAAACTTCATTGGCCACGGCGTGGCCGCGCTGTACCACTTCCCAGCCCGTAAGCTGAGCCTTGTAGACTTTTTTGTCGGCGTTATGGTAGCCGATCGCGGTCGGATAGAAAAGAATCTGCGCGCCGGAAAGGGCCGTAAGCCGCGCCCCTTCAGGGAACCACTGGTCCCAGCAGATCAGGACGCCGATGCGCGCATAGCGGGTGTCATAAGCGCGGAATCCGAGGTCGCCGGGCGTGAAGTAATACTTTTCGTAGAAGTTAGGGTCGTCCGGAATGTGCATCTTCCGGTACTTGCCGATGACCGAACCGTCCGCGTCGATGACCACGGCGCTGTTATGGTAAACACCGGGGGCGCGTTTCTCGAAAATCGGGACGACAATGACCACCTGCTCCTGCTTCGCGACCTTCGAAAGCGTCTCGACGCTCGGTCCGTGAATAGGCTCGGCCAGATCAAAGTTTTTGGCGTCGTATTTCTGGCAGAAATAGAGCGTGCGGTAGAGCTCCTGGAGGCAGATGATCTGCGCGCCCTTGCGGGCGGCTTTCTTGACTTTTTCCACGGTCAGCCTGAGATTTTCAGCCGGGTTCTTGACCGCAGCTGCCTGAATAAGGCCCAGGCGGACCGTGGAATTTTTCTTTTTTTTCATCAATTAATGGATAAGCACCGCGGCGGAAATGACCGTGGTCCAGCGGCCGTTCTTGTCGCCGATGGCACTCTTGGTGTTCGCGGTAGTCCTGACGATTTCATTGGAGATTTTCCACTGCTCGCGGCGCTTGTCGTAGCTTTCATCCGGGTTGAACTTAACACCCAGGATGGTGGCAAGCATGCTGGCGGCAAGGTCCTCGGCGTATTCACCGGTCTTCTTTTCCGTCCAGCCGTAGGTATGGGCTTCGGAAAGATAGCCGTAGTGATCCGGCCGCTTCGGAAGCGCCATGCCGATAGAAGAGGCGATCAGGCGGTTCGGCTCGTTAGTGGCGCATTCAGCGACCACTGAGAACAGGATCTGGCCGGGCGTAAGGTACTTAAGGCCGGCTTCCTTGGAAATCAGCTTGCAGTACGGGGGGTAAATGCTGGAAACACGCACGATATTGTACGGAGCAATCCCCGCGTCGCGGAGCGCGAGCTCAAAGCTGGAAAGTTTTTCTTTATGGACGCCGACGCCTTTGGTCAAAAAAATCTTTTTGGGTAAAATCACTCTCTTTTCTCCTTTTATCGTTATCCCTTTGAGGGATTTTCTTTTCTACTTTTGACAAGCCGGGCAGAAGAACGAACTTCTTCCGCCCAGAACCGCTCTTTTAATCAGAGTCCCGCACTTAAAACACTTTTTACCGGCGCGGGCGTAGACCCTGTGTTTTTTCTGGAAGCCGCCCCTTTTGCCGTTGATGTGTATGTAATCGTCAATGCTGGAGCCGCCCGCTTCAATGGCTTCATTCAGCACCTCGCGGATCGCGGCCAGCAGCGCAGGGAACCGGTCTTTTTTGACCGCTTTGCCGCGCCTGCGCGGATCAATGCCCGCGCGAAACAGTGATTCATCGGCGTAAATATTCCCCAGCCCCGCCAGCAGACGCTGGTTCAGAAGAAGGCTTTTGATCCTTGCCTCTTTATGGGAGAAGCGCTTCAGAAAATCTGCTTCTTCAACTTCAAACGGCTCCGGGCCCATAAGCCTCAGGCCTTCGGGCCATCCGGCGAGGGTGCCGTTTGCGACTGCAAGGCCGCCGAACCGCCGAATGTCCCGGTAGGCAAGTTTTTCAGACTTGCCCTTGAAACCGAAGACCGCATGCACATGCTTTCCCGCGCTGTCGGGATCTTCCTGCCAGAGCAGCTGCCCTGTCATTCCGAGGTGCACGATCAGCGCCAGGCCGCTTTCAGCACGCAGGATCAAAAACTTTCCGCGCCTTTCGACGGACTCGATTTTTTTTCCAAAGAACTTTTGAACGTCTTCTTTTTTTCCGTGCTTCAGGATCGCGGGGAACCTTATTACAAGCGACGAAAATTCGAGGCCTGGAAGATTTTGCCGCAGCTGCCGCGCAATATTTTCGACCTCGGGAAGCTCAGGCATGGACTATATCGCCTCTATCGAAGTTTGTCAATTAATCCGGCGGTTTTGATGTAAACGGAAGGTAAAAGTCCGGAGGCTCAGATCGCCAACAGTTCAGCGGCTTTTTCCGATGTCCGGTAAAAGCGGATCTCTTTTTCGCCGCGTTTCCAGACCAGAAAAACCGAAACGCCGTTCCGCTCGGCGGGGAAATCAACCCAGCCTCGGGAAAGGCTCCGCACCAGGCAGCCGAGTCTGCGGATTTCCTCGATCTCGCCCACCAGGCCTTCGATGGCCTCATCCAGATACTGGGCGCGCTCGCGCGGGAACAGGTGCTCGTGTTTTTTCCCGGAAGCCTGCTGAAGCAGCTCTTCCATCAAAAGTTCATCGTGAAGTTTATCGTGGTGGCGCCTTTTCTGTTCGATGCGCGCCAGAATCGCCTCGATCTGAGGCAGAAGTCCGTTGGCTTCCTGAAGGGTGAAACAACGCATTATCGCGGCTCCTTAAAGTAGTGTCATTCTGAGTTTCAGAGAAACGAAGAATCTGCTTTGCCGAGATCCTTCGGCTCGCTCCGCTCGCTCAGGATGAGCCCTCGATTGTGCGAAGAGAATTTCGAGGGCTCAGTTGCCGAAACGGTCAGGGACCGTCTCCGGCGCAACCGCGGGGATCAAACCTCCGCCCTTCGCGACGTTGATCATACTCTCGTCGCTCAGGCGGACAAAGCTGCCGGCGTACTTTCCGCCGCAAACCAGCATATTAAAATTATACTTTTTATACGCAAAATCAAGCTTTTGATTTATCACGGCCGGGACAGTCATAATGGGAATATTCACGAATTCCTGAACCACCCAATCGCCCTTGAGCGCCTTGTCGATCGCCGCGTTCCAGTCCTGGTCCGTGGTTTCGCGGCCGATCGTCACGTCCCTGCCTCCGAATGCGGCCGCCGGCTTGAGGACCAGCGTCTCTTTTTCATCTTTGAGGAAATCGATCAGATAGATTTTCTTGCGGCCATAGAAATCCTCCGCGTCAACCAGGCGGCGCGTCCAGGGAATATAGTCGCGTTTGATCTTGTTTTCGTTCTCAGTGAAAAAATGGTCGTATTCCGGATTGGTCAGGATGGAAAGCACAGCCTTGCGTCCCGCCAGCCGTGAACGCAGCGGGTTGACCATGCAGACCGCACGGTCTTTGTAAGCCTTGAGCATGTCGGGAACTTCGTCCAGCCGTTCCAGCAGTTCGTCGAAAATCACGCGGCGGTAAAGCAGGTCGACCCTGAAATTCTTGTGATAGAGCTTGCCGCCTTTGTACTTCAGCTCGCGAGGATCCGCAATCGTGGTCTTATACCCTTTGGATTCGAAAAATGACTTAAGGTATTCGTATTCCGCCGTCGTCTTCACATGTTTCCAGTCCACAATGGCAATCTGCGGCGTTTCGAACCCGCCGAATTCCTCGTACGCGCCCAGCAGCGCGTTCAGGATGCTCTGCACCCGCGACTGGAACGTGAACTGGTATTCCTTGAAAAAACCCTGCAGCGCAGGCTCGGAAAACAGGACTTCCTCGAGCTGGTCTGTATAAGCCGTGCCCGCGGGCGAGTCCGTGTTGAACTCAATCAGCTTCAGGCTCTCCCCTTCCAGCAAAGCGTCGAAGCGCGCGAACACAACGGTCTGTGAATATCCTGGATCGATCTTGATCAGCTCTGCCGCTTCCGGGCTCATTTTGAAAACATGGGACAGATGGGCTTCCTCGAAATACAGGCGCACGGCGTTGTTCAGGATCTGGGCAACCGTTGAGGTCACACGTTTCAGAAGGTGCTCCTGTTTGGGCGTCAGGAAATAGGGCTTATAAAAGGTGGGGATGGTAAACCGGCCATACCGGAAGCACGTCTGCTGAAGGCGCTCGGGAAACTTCGAGAGGGCCGCGACCGTTTCGGTTTCACGGGCCTTGAGGTACTCATCGAACTCGTGATCGAGATTTCTGCTCATTGCCTGCCCAAGGGTTCTGCTGGAATTTCGGATGCGGAATTACTTGGAAGTTCTGGAGGAGCTGAGAACCTTTTCCATGGTTTCCCCGAGCACGGCCGGGCTGGGGGCGACGAGAACTCCGGCCTGCTTGAGTCGCTTGATCTTGTCTTCGGCTTTTCCGGACCCGCCGGAAATAATGGCGCCCGCGTGGCCCATGCGCTTGCCTGGCGGCGCCGTGCTGCCCGCAATGAACCCGACCACGGGCTTGGTCATATTCTTTTCGATAAACGCAGCCGCGTCTTCCTCTGCCGTGCCGCCGATTTCGCCGATCATTATCACGGCCTCGGTGTCCGGGTCTTTCTCGAACCATGAAAGCGCGTCTACGAAATTAGTACCCACGATAGCGTCGCCGCCGATGCCGATACAGGTCGACTGGCCAATGCCGCGTGTGGAAAGCTGCCAAACGGCTTCGTAAGTCAGGGTGCCGCTGCGCGAAACTACGCCGACCTTGCCCTTCTTATGGATATACCCAGGCATGATGCCGATCTTACACTCGTCAGGCGTGATAATGCCGGGGCAGTTCGGGCCGATCAAAACAATTTTCTGCTCAGTCAGCCAGGGCTTGATGCGGGCCATGTCAAGCGCGGGAACACCTTCAGTGATACACACAATAAGCTTAATCCCTGCCTCGCCCGCTTCCTTGATCGCACCGATAGCGAAAGGCGCGGGAACGTAAATGACTGTGGCGTTTGCTCCAGTGGCCTGAACAGCTTCCTTGACCGTGTTAAAAACGGGAATGCCATGGACTTGCTGCCCGCCTTTTTTGGGCGTAACGCCGGCCACGACCTTGGTGCCGTACTCCAGCATCTTCTGGGCGTGAAACGCCCCGTGGGTGCCCGTGATGCCCTGCACGATAAGTTTGGTTTCTTTATTGACGAGGACGCTCACAGCGCAGCCACCACTTTCTCCGCAGCTTCGGAAAATTCGGAAGCAGAAATAAGGTTCAGGCCGGATTTCTTCAGGATTTCTTTCCCTTCATTAACGTTGGTGCCTTCGAGACGAACTACAAGAGGGACTTTCACGCCGACTTCCTGGATTGCGGCCAGGATGCCTTCCGCGACCACGTCGCAGCGCATAATGCCGCCGAAAATGTTGACCAGGATCGCCTTGACGTGCGCATCCTTCAGAATGATTTTGAATGCCGCGGCGACCTTTTCCTTGCCTGCTCCGCCCCCGACGTCGAGGAAGTTCGCGGGGTTGCCGCCCGCATACTTGATAATGTCCATGGGGGCCATGGCCAGCCCCGCGCCGTTGACGATGCAGCCGATGGAGCCGTCCAGGCCCACATAGCTGAGGTCGAATTTCTTGGCCTCGACCTCGCGCGGGTCTTCCTGGCTCGGATCGCGCAGCTGCGCGATCTCGGGATGGCGGTAAAGGGCGTTATCGTCGAAATTGATCTTGGCGTCGATTGCGATGACTTTTCCGGACTCCACGATCGCCAGCGGGTTGATTTCCACCAGCGAGGCGTCCAGTTCGATAAAAAGCCTGGAAAGCGAAACGAAAGTCTTGGCAAACACTTTCGCCTGCTCAGGCGTAAGGTTCAGCTTGGCGGACATCTGCTCGGCGCGCGCGGGCTCAAGGCCGGTATCGGGTGAGAAATGCTCGCGCAGGATTTTCTCCGGGTTTTTCTTGGCGACTTCTTCAATGTCCATGCCGCCCGCCTCAGAAACGATCAAACAGGGTTTGAAAGCAGCCCGGTCGAGGACCACGCTGGCGTAATATTCTTTTTTGATGGGAGACGTTTGTTCGATCAGGATGGAATTGACCGGCTTGCCTTCCGGGCCCGTCTGGGGCGTCACCAGCTGCATGCCGAAAATCTTTTTAGAGGCGTCGCGTGCATCTTCAGGCGTAAGCACAATCTTGATGCCGCCGCCCTTGCCGCGGCCGCCGGCATGGACCTGAGCCTTGACCGCAATCTGGAAACCGGGCTTCACGTATTTTTTTGCTATGTTGAAAACTTCTTCCGGGTTTAAAGCGATCTGGGCTTCATTGATGGGAATGTCGTACTTCTTGAAGATTTCCTTGGCCTGGTACTCGTGTACGTTCATTTCCGCTTGTCCATCGGCACGTAATGCTGGTCCTTGGGGCCGGTGTATTCTGCGGCCGGGCGGATCAGACGGTTGTCCGCGCGCTGCTCGAGCACGTGCGCAGTCCAGCCTGCCATGCGGCTGGAAGCAAAGACGGTGGTGAAGAAATCGACCGGAAAACCGAGGACATAAAGCACGGACGCTGAGAAGAAGTCCACGTTGCAGGGGATCTGCTTTTCTTCCATCATAACTTTTTCAACCTTGTTGGAAATTTCCATCCACCGGAATTCCTTTACGCGTTCGCAGAGCTTCTGCGCGATGCCCCGGAAAACGGTGGCGCGCGGGTCTTCCTTCTTGTAAATGCGGTGGCCGAACCCCATGACCTTCTTCTTCTGCGCCAGGAGGCTGCGCACATACGCCTCGGCCTTGGCAGGGTCATTGATTTCAAGGATCATTTCCATGGCATGCTGATTAGCCGAGCCGTGCAGGTCGCCTTTGAGCGTGCCCACCGCGGAAGTCGCGGCGGAATACATATCGGACTCGGTCGCGGTCGTGACACGGGCCGCGAAAGTAGAGGCGTTAAGGCCGTGGTCGGCCAGCAAAATCTGGTAAGCGTCAAGCGCACGTTCCATTTCCTTTTCCGGCAGCTTGCCGTGCATCATATTCAGGAAATCGGCGGCGTGGGAAAGCTTGGGGTCGGAAGCGATCGGGTCTTTGCCCTGACGAAGACGGAAATAAGCAGCGATGATCGCAGGCACGCGGGCCGTGAGCTGAAGCGCCTGGCGCTTCATGGTCTCGGCGTCCTGCTTGTCTCCGTCCTTGTCCAGGATACCCAGTACGGAAACCATGCTGCGCAGCACGCCCATGGGGTGCGCGTTCTTCGGGAAATTTTTAAGGATGGTCAGAGCTTCAGCCGGAAGCGCACGTGCCGCAGCCAGGGTCTTTTTGAACTGTTCGAGCTCGGAAGCAGTGGGAAATTTTCCGTTCCAGAGGAAGTAAACGGTTTCCTCAAAAGAAGAATTTGCTGCGAGCTCTTCAACGGGGACGCCGCGGTAAAAAAGCTTGCTATTGGCTCCGTCAACCAGGCTCAAAACGGTCTGGGAGGCAACGACTCCTTCGAGGCCTTTTACGAATTGCGATTCAGGCTTAGCTGCATTGGTGGTCTGCGACATAAGGGCCCTTATTATAGCGAAAAAGCGCGTTTTCGCACGCTTTAATTAAAGGCTTTGGAATAGCCCCGACGCGTGCTTTTCAGCATATTTTACGTAGCGCAGGGCCCACT
>CAZMMY010000017.1:602-12028 GCA_964567495.1 uncultured bacterium | reverse complement strand
CCTTCCTGCCTCCAAGGCGCGTTCCAAGAATGCCGGCCTTCTTCTTGCGTATGAATCTTCAGGCTATGACAACACCCGCCCGGGCCGTCTGCCGGACCTGCTGGAAGACTGCAGCGTTCTTCGCATCAAGAACATGGGCGCGGACGCCATCAAGATCCTTCTTTATTACAGCCCGTTCGATGACAAGCGCGTGAACGAAATCAAGCACGCGTTCGTCGAGCGCATCGGCGCGGAGTGCACGGCCAACGAAATTCCGTTCTTCTTCGAATTCGTCAGCTATGACCCGGCCGGCGGCGACGTGGATTCCGTGGAATACGCCAAGCGCAAGCCCGAGATCGTGGCGCTTTCGATGCAGGAATTCTCGAAGCCCCAGTACCAGGTTGACGTGCTGAAGGTTGAGATGCCCATCAACATGAAGTTCACCGAAGGCACGAAGTCCTTTGTGAACAAGGGAACCGCCTATACCCGCAAGGATGCCATCGCGCACTTCAAGCGGACTTCCGAAGTCACCACCAAGCCGTTCATTTACCTGAGCGCCGGCGTGGGTGACGATGAGTTCCGCGAATCGCTCGAACTTGCCGCTGAATCGGGCGTCAAGTATAACGGCGTGCTTTGCGGCCGCGCGACCTGGAAGAACGGTATCCCCGTTTACGCCAAGCAGGGCGCGAAGGCGTTCGAAGACTGGATGAAGGACCAGGGCGTCAAGAACATCTCGGCCCTGAACAAGGTGCTCGAAAAGAGCGCGACCTCCTGGTATGCGGCTTACGGCGTCAAGCCGGAAGCGGTTGGCGTCTAACGTTCCATAAAGAACGGAGTTCTTTTAGATGAAATTCCGCAAGCTCGGCAGAACCCAGGTTCCGGTATCGGAAGTTGGGTTCGGCTGCTGGGCGATCGGCGGTACGAGCTACGGCCCGACCGACGATAAGCAATCGCTGGCAGCCCTGCAGGCAGCGTGGGCGGGCGGTGTCAATTTCTTCGACACCGCGGATACCTACGGCCATGGCCACAGCGAAGAGCTTCTCGCGGAATTTCTTAAAGGCGTTCCGCGCGATAAAGCCTTCGTTGCTACCAAGGCAGGCTGGGATTTCTACCACGGCGGCAGTAAAAAGAATTTCGACCCGGATTATATCCGCTTTGCCGTGGAGGAGAGCCTGAAGCGACTCCGCCTCGATTTTGTGGACTTGTGCCAGCTCCATAACCCTTCCCTGGAAAAAATCAAGGACGGCGGGGCGGTTTCCGCGCTCGACGACATGAGGAAAAAGGGGAAGATACGCTTCATCGGAATTTCCGTCCATTCGGAAGAAGAAGCGTTTGCGGCCATGGAAGACCCGCGGGTCGACACGCTGCAGCTTGTGTTTAACCTGACTGACCAGCGCATGGCTGAGAAGGTTTTTCACGATGCAAAGGCCAAGGAAGTCGGCATTATCGTGCGCGAGCCGCTGGCCTGCGGCCTGTTGACCGGTAAATACAAGCCCGGCCACAAGTTCGTGAAGACCGATCACCGGAACCGCTGGACCGCGGAGAAGCTCGAGCTGGAATCGGAGAAGCTCGAGAAGCTGAAAGCCATTCTCGCGACGCAGCGTCTGACGCTCACGCGCGCGGCGCTTGAATACGTGCTGGATTTCGACGCTGTTTCGACCGTCATCCCCGGCGCAAAGACGCCTGAACAGGTCGAGGAAAACATTCTGGCTTCAAACGATCCGAAGCTCAGGATTGAAGAGTCGTACCATCTTCGCGAAATTTACAACCGCGAAGAAATTTTCAAAAAATTCTGAAGAGAAAATAGGAAAATGAATCTGACACCCGAACAGCTCACGCGCTACAGCCGCCACTTTATCCTTCCTGAAATCGGGGAGGCCGGGCAAAAGAAGCTTTTGAAATCGAAAGTTCTTCTGATCGGCGCCGGCGGCCTGGGCTCTCCATTGGGCCTTTATCTGGCTGCGGCCGGTGTGGGAACGTTGGGCTTGGTGGATTTCGACGTCGTCGACCTGTCCAACCTTCAGCGCCAGATCATCCACACCCAGGATGAGATCGGGAAACCCAAGCTCGATTCGGCCGAGAAGCGCATCAAGGCCATGAACCCGGACACCAAAGTCATCAAGCACAAGGTCCGGCTGAATTCACAGAACGCTCTCGACGTCCTCAAAGATTACGATATCGTGATCGACGGGACGGACAATTTTCCGACGCGTTATCTGACCAACGACGCGTGCGTGTTCCTGAAAAAACCCAATATTTACGGCTCTATTTACCGTTTCGACGGCCTGGCCACTGTTTTCAATCCGCCGGATGGCCCCTGCTATCGCTGTCTGTATCCCGAACCGCCTCCGCCGGGCATGGTCCCGAGCTGCGCTGAAGGTGGTGTGCTGGGCGTCCTTCCCGGTGTCATCGGCACCATTCAGGCGACCGAAGCCATCAAGATTCTGGCCGGCATCGGCCGCACGCTTGTCGGGCGCCTCATGGTTTATGACGCGCTGCAGATGACGTTTCGCGAGCTGAAACTCCGCAAAGACCCGGATTGCCCTGTCTGCGGCACGAATCCGACGATAAAAAATCTGATCGATTATGAGGCTTTCTGCGGAATCAACCGCCCGCAGCCTTCTTCCATCGAAGAAATCTCGGTCGAGGACCTTAAGAAGAAGTTCGAATCCCGCGAGGACTTCGTGCTTCTCGACGTGCGTGAGCCGTTTGAGTACCAGATCGCGAAGCTTCCGAAAGCCAGGCTGATTCCGCTTGGCCAGATCGAACAGCACTTAAGCGAGCTCGAAGCCGTGAAGGAAAAAGAAATCGTCGCGCACTGCCATCATGGCATGCGAAGCCGCCGGGCCCTGGAAATCCTCCGTTCCAAAGGCTTCAAGAAACTCAAGAACGTCGCGGGCGGCATCGACGAATGGTCGATCAAGGTTGATCCTTCCGTAGCAAGGTATTAGGAACGCCGCCGATGCCCTCGTTCTGGGCCAGGATCCGGAAAGACTTTCCAGTCACGAAGCGCTGCGTTTATCTTGATCACGCCTCCGCAGGCCCGCTGCCGCGGCCTGTCCAGGAAGCTATCGAGCTTTATCTCCGGGAGCATTCCGAAGAAGCGGATCTTGCCTGGCCGCGCTGGATCAAGCGCCGTGAGGAAGT
This sequence comes from uncultured bacterium, assembly GCA_964567495.1. GTDB lineage: Bacteria > Omnitrophota > Omnitrophia > Omnitrophales > Aquincolibacteriaceae > CAYLPP01. The sequence continues at coordinate 8,902 of CAZMMY010000017.1, read as the reverse complement.
GCGTATAAAAGCCGCGCGTTTTATCAATGCCGACCCTTCTGAAATCACATTTATTTCCAGCACCTCGCAGGGCATCAATCTGGCCGCCGACCTGATCGCGGACCAGGGCAGAGTTCTTACGGACACCTCAGAGTTTCCTTCGTCGACCGTGCCCTGGCTATGGAGAAAAGCGGATGTTGCATGGCAGGAGCCGCGCGGTGCGGTCCTTGAGCTTGCGGACATGAAAAAGCTTTTGACGCCTTCAGTCAAAACCATTGTGACCAGTTTCGTGCAGTACGGCACCGGTTTCCGGCAGGACCTTGAAGCGGTTGGAAAATTAAAAGGGAACAGGTTTCTGGTCGTGAACGCCACGCAGGGCCTGGGAGCTCTGCGCGCGGACGTCAAAAAATGGAACGCGGACTTCCTCTGTTCCAACAGTTATAAATGGTTCCTGGGCGGCTATGGCGGCGGGATTTTTTACATTAAAAAGAAATGGCTCGATAAATTCAAACCCAGGACCGTGGGCTGGCGCAGCATGACGGACCCGGAAAAGATGGAGAATCGAAAGCTGGACCTCAGCCCATCGGCCATGCGCTACGAATACGGCTGCCCGCCGTTTCCAGCCATCTTCGCGGTTGGCGCCGCCATTGATTATTTCAATTCGGTCGGGCCCGAGAAAATCGAGGACCGTGTGCTCGACCTTGCGGACTTTGCCATGGAAGCCCTGCAGGCCAAGGGGTTCGAGCTCGTGACGCCGCGGCCCCGGCACCAGCATGGCGGCATCGTAGTGTTCAAGGTAAAAGATCCGGAGCTTTTACGCCGAAAATTATTCGCAGACGGGATCTACTGTTCGGTTCGCGGCGGGGCCATCCGTATCGCGCCGCATTTCTACAATACATTCGAGGAGATCGACCTTTTTCTTAAGAGGGTCAGCCAGCACACTTCCAGATGAGAAAAATTTCAAAACGTTTCGCGTTGGCCATTTGCTTCATCCTGCTTGCCATTCTCCTTCGCGCTGAATTGATCGGCCTGGGGCTCAGTGCCTACCTCGAACTCAAGCTTTCCTATCTTATGGGTGTGAAGGTCAATATAAGCGGCCTGGCCGTGGACCCGTTTTCGGGCCGGGTGACGGCGCGGCAGGTCTATATCGGGAACCCGAAGCGTTTCAGCTCCCGCCCGCATTTGAAGGCCGAAGTCGAAGCGGTGCTGGACATGAAGGCCCTGCGCGACAAGCAGATCATCATGAAGAGCCTGATCCTGCGGGACATTTATTTTCTGATCGAAAGGAATTCCGAGAAAGACCCGACCGTCACCAATATTAAAGTCTGGATTGCGCATGTCCGTGAGAAGAAAGCGAATAAAAATGACGGGCCGGAAAACAGGGCCGGAAAAAAATGGCGGGTGGCCATTGAACGCGGTATCATCGAAAACGGTTCGTTTGTTTTTGAGAACCGCGCGGGCGAAAACATCAAGAAGCTTTACACCTTCCAGAACCTGTACGGGACGATCGAAGGGTTCGACTGGCCCACGCCCATTCCCGAAGAGCTGCCCGAAACCGTCCGCATGAAAGGCGCGATCGGCACGACGCCCCCTGCTGCGCTTCAGATCAACGGGCGCTCCAATTTTGCCAGCCGCGGCATCGACTTCGACCTCAAAGGGGAAATCCGAGGAGGCGGCATGGTTGACTACAAGTTCTTTTTCAAGGGGTCGCCCCTGAAAGTCACAGGCGGGGAATATGACCTTGACGCGCATGCCGTGTGCCGCGCACGCGAGCTGAAGTGGGAAAACGACCTGGTCATGCGCGACCTCCGGCTTAAGCCGAAGAGCGCGGTCTCGCTCATCCGGGGCCTTCCGACGCTCGGCTACATCCGCTTCCTGGAAAGCCAGAAAAGCATCGCGCTGAAAGTGCCGATCGAAGGCAACATCACGAACCCCGAAACGCGCCCGGAATTCGGAAAAGCGTTCCAGCAGTCGCTTAACCGCTATGCAGAGGCCAGCAAGGACCTGATCACGGCGCCCGTGAAGAAAGTGGCCGAACCCGTTGGCGCGCTGGCCGAGAAGCCGGTCAAGGCGGTGGGAGAAACGCTGGGCAAAGCGGCTGAATTGATAGGCATGAAGCCCGCGGAAGACAAAGAGCCCGAAAAAGCGGATAATGGAACGCCTGCGCCTGAGCGACAGGAACTCAAAACGATCATGGTAAAGGCGGGATAAATGAAAAAATCCATATTTTCTTTTTTATTGCTTGGCGGTCTTGCGGTTTTTTCCGGCTGCGCTCTTTTTGTGGCGGGCGCGGCAGCGGGCGGTTATTCGGTTTCCGAAGATACCATTGAGGGCCTGCAGAACTCGGGTTACGACAAAACTTTCAGCGCGGTCCGCGCTGTCCTCGAAAAAGAAGGGGCGGTCCTGGCTGAAGACCGGACACGCGGCGTCATCCAGGCTTCCGTGGACGGCCGTGAAGTCGAGGCGCGCGTTGTCCGCACGACTTCCCGCACTGCGAAGCTGAGCATCAAGGCGCGCAGGGCCAAAGGCGCGTTTCCCGACCTTGACCTCGCTGAACAACTCTATGACAAGACGGTAAGGAGAATTTGATGCCTAAAGGCAAAAAAGACGGAGCTAAAAAAGCGCCGCAGAAAAAAAGATCGGGTTACGTAGCCATCATCGGCCGGCCCAATGTCGGCAAGTCGACGCTCATGAACCGCCTGGTAGGCGAGAAGCTCGCGGGCGTTTCACCCAAACCGCAGACCACGCGGAATTCCATCCGCGGCATTTTAAGCAAGCCGGAAGGCCAGGTCGTGTTCGTAGACACGCCGGGCCTGTTCGAACCCAAAGACCTGCTCGGTAACTGGATGATGAAGGAAGCTGAGAAGTCGCTGAACGGCATCGACCTGATGTACTGGGTTGTTCTGCCTCAGGCTCCGGACGCGTTCGAGGAAAAAATCCTGGAGATGGTCAAGAAGATGAATATCCCGACTATTTTGGTGGTCAACCAGATCGACAAATACGCCAAGCCCGAGATCCTTCCCGTGCTCGACCATTATTACAAGGTGCATTCCTTCAAGGAGCTGATCCCGATCTCGGCCCGCTATGGCGACCAGGTCGACATCCTGCTCGAGAAAACTTACGAAAATCTGCCTGAATGCCCGCCTTTGTTTCCGGAAGACCAGATCTCGGACCAGAACGAACGCTTCCTGGCGGGGGAGATCATTCGTGAAAAAATGTTCCATTTCACGAAGGAGGAAATCCCGTATTCGGCCGCCGTGCTGATCGAAACCTTCAAGGAACGCAATAACCGGCTGACGGACATCGAAGCCACTATCATTGTGGAGAAAGATTCTCAGAAAGCCATCGTGATCGGGCAGGGCGGCGGCATGCTGAAGCAGATCGGCCAGTCGGCGCGCATCGAACTCGAGCGCTTCCTGGGCAAGAAAGTTTTCCTCCAGCTCTGGGTCAAAGTCCTGCCGTTCTGGAAGCGCGATGCTGCCACGCTCCGCCAAGTGGGGTATGAATAAGAAGCTGAAAGTCCTCGTATACGGCGCGGGCGCGGTTGGCTCCACGGCCGGCGGCTTTCTCTCAAAAGACCACGAGGTCACGCTCCTGGGCCGCAAAAAGCACCTCGACGCGATCCGCCGAACAGGCCTTGAAATTTCCGGCATTTGGGGAAATTTCCACTTTAAAAAGTTCACTTACGAAACCTCCGCGTCCGCGCTGATCCGCAAAAAGCCGCGCTACGACCTGATTCTTGTCACGGTTAAATCCTACGATACGGCCCAGGCCGCCAAAGACATTTCCAGGCTCCTCGGTCCGAAGACACTCGTCCTGAACCTCCAGAACGGGATCGGAAATGCCGAAATTCTTCGCAGGCGCATTCCGGCGTCACGCATCCTTTCGGCGCGAGTGATTTTTGGCACGGCCATGCCAGAGCCCGGGCATATCCGGATTACAGTCATGGCCGAACCGACCGCGATCGGCGAGGCCTTCAAAAAGAAACTCACGCCTCGTGTGAGCGAAATTGTGAAGGTTTTTTCGAAAGCGGGCTTTCCCTCCGCGGCCGCGCCCGACGTGCGCAGCGTGCTGTGGGCCAAAGTCATTTATAACTGCGCTCTGAACCCGCTGGCTTCGCTCAGAAATTGCCATTATGGATTCTTAACCGAAAAACAGGGGACGCGGGACATGATGGACCGGGTCATCGATGAAATTTATGCCGTGGCGAAAAAAGCCGGGGTTGCCCTCACGCCTCCCGGCGCAGAAAGCTACCGGCGCCTTTTTTATTCGCGCCTTGTGGCGCGCACCTATAATCACAGGCCATCCATGCTCCAGGACCTGGAAAATGGAAAGCAGACCGAGATTGAAGCGCTGAGCGGCGAGATCGCGCGGCTTGGAAAACGCTTCCGTGTCGAAACTCCCATGAATGCGGCGCTGGCCCGCGCGATTCGAGTGAAGGAGAAAACAGGTTTATGATGACCCCGACACTTTTGATGTGCGCACCCGATCATTACGAGATCGCCTACGAAATCAATCCGTGGATGAGCGTCAAACGCCACATGGACAAGGACAAGGCCATGGCCCAGTGGACGGCCTATCACAAGCTCCTGACTTCGGAGCTGAAGGTCCGCGTGGAATTGATCGAACCCGCGTCCGGCCTGCCCGATATGGTTTTCACCGCCAACGCGGGGCTGGTGGTTAAAAGGCTTTTCATCGGCAGCAATTTCCGCCACAAGGAGCGCAAGGGCGAGGAAGCCCATTTCCTTAGCTGGTTCCGCAAAAAAGGCTACATCGTAAAGGTCCTCGACCGGCCCTTCTGCTTCGAGGGCGAAGGCGACGCGCTTATGATGAACGGCGAGCTGTACACAGGGTTTCATTTCCGGTCCGATGTGGAAGCCCACGACGCGGTCTCAGGCCTGGTCAAAGCGCCGTATTTCGCGCTCGAACTCGCCGACAAACGTTTTTACCACCTCGACACCTGCTTTGCCCCTCTCGACGACAAAAGCGCGCTGCTTTTTCCGCATGCGTTCGAGACCTATGCCCAGCTCGTATTATTGGAGAACATTCCCGATCCCGTCATGGTGCCGGAAAAGGAAGCCCTTCAGTTCGCGTGTAACGCGCTGGTCATCGGCAAGGACGTCGTCCTTCCGCTGAATTGCCCGGAAACCACAAAGCAGCTCGAGAAACGCGGTTTTCGTGTGCACGCGCTGGACTTCTCGGAGTTCATCAAGGCCGGCGGCGCTGCAAAATGCCTGACGCTAAGAATATGAGACCCAAGGCCGTTGCCCTTCTCTCAGGCGGCCTCGACTCCATGCTCGCCATCGCCGCGCTCAAGGAGCAGGGCGTGGAAATGGAGGCGGTTTATTTTCAAAGCATGTTCGGCTGCTGCAAGGACGACGCGCGCCAGGCCGCGCACCGGCTTGGAGTCCCGTTTACCATGCTCAAAGTAGGCGATGATTATCTGGATCTTGTGGAAAACCCGAAACATGGTTACGGACGAGGCATCAATCCTTGCGTAGACTGCCGGGGCTATATGTTCGAGGCCGCGAAAAAATTCATGGAGCGCGCGGGCGCGTCTTTCCTGGTTTCGGGAGAAGTCCTGGACCAGCGGCCCATGTCGCAGAAAATGAAAGACTTCAAGGTCATGGAAAAGGACTGCGGGCTGGAGGGGAAAATTCTGCGGCCGCTATCCGCCAAGCGGCTGCCGGCAACCGAGGCCGAGCAGAGGGGCTGGGTAGATCGTGAGCAGCTTTTCGGTATTCACGGCCGTTCGCGTAAAAAACTTCTGGAATTGGCCGCGCGGTATGGTATAGAAGATCCTCCCATGCCGTCCGCCGGCTGTGCGCTGACCTCGCCGCTGTTCGCCAAAAAAGTCAGGGACGTGTTCGACCACCATCCGGGCCGCCAGCGCTGGGAGTTCGAGATCCTGAGGATCGGCAGGCATTTCCGGCTGGACACGAAGGCCAAGGCAGTGGTGGCCAGGAACGAAAACCAGAACGCGTACTTCGAGGTTCTGCATCCCGCGGGAACTTCGCTCCTGAGCTGCGAAAATTTCGGCGGGCCGCACGCGCTGGTGATCGGTGAATGCTCGGAAGAAAGTCTGAAGACGGCGGGCAGGCTGGTGCTGCGGTATTCCCAGCAGAAATCGCTGCCGGAAACTTGTGAGATACGAATTGAAAAAGACGGTGAAAGCCGGAGCCTGACGCTCCCGGCCAAGCCTTTAACGGAAACCGAACTGGAGAAATTGAGAATCGTATGAAAAAGAAAAACCCGGCGGGGAAGACCGCCATCAAGGCCGTGATTTTCGACCTGGGAAACGTCCTTTTGAATTTCAACGCGAAAAAGTCCGCCAAGCGTTTTGCCAAGGCCTGTGAGGTGCCGTTTGACAAGGTCTGGGAACATTTCTTCATTTCGCCGACCGAAAAAGCGTACACTCGCGGCAAGATCACGTCGCAGGCCTTCTACAGGCACGCGTGCGAATCGCTCGCCACGCGCGTGGATTTCAAGACCTTCGCGCATTATTGGAACGACATCTTCTGGGAGAACGAGGGGATGGACGATATTCTGAAAGACCTGAAGAAACGCTACCCGCTTTACCTGATTTCCAACACCAACAAGCTGCATTTCGACCACATCAAGAAAGAATTCAAAATCCTGCGCCATTTCAAAAAGACCTTCCCCTCGCACGAAGTCGGCCACCGCAAGCCCGAGCCGCAGATCTACAAAAAAGTCCTGAAGGCCATCAGGCTCAAGCCTAAAGAAACCGTGTTTGTCGACGACGTGGAGAAGTTCGTCGTGGGCGCCCGCGAGGTGGGCATGCACGCCATCCAGTTCAAGAAGCCCAAGCAGCTGCTTCGCGAGCTCCGTAAATTCGGCGTCGAGATCTGACCGTTTGGACGGACTGACTCTTTTCGGTCTTTTCGCAGTTACGGCCATGCTGGTCTGCTACGCGCTGGAAAACAAAAGCCGTAGTTTCATCCTTGCTTTTTCCTGCGCCTGCCTGCTGGGTTCCGCTTACGGGTTTCTGCAGGGCGCCTGGCCGTTCGGCTTGGTCGAACTTGTCTGGGCCGGCGTTGCCTTCCGCCGCTGGCGGACCTCCTAACTACGATCCCCCTTTATAAGTCCGGGTGAAAAATCCGTTGACATAGTGTATATAAGACACTATTCTTAGTGTTATTCATACACTAATGGAGACCGGCGGGATGTTCAAAGTCGAAGAATACATCGAGAAAAACCGGGTCAACCTGACGGTGGACTGCGTCGTTTTCGGCCTGGATGAAAACGACCTTAAAGTCCTTCTGACTCAGCGGGGGATGGAACCTTTTAAAGGCAAATGGGCGCTTCCCGGGGGCTTCGTACAGCTGAACGAATCCCTGGAAGACGCGGCGCTCCGGGAACTGCGGGAGGAAACCGGCATCGGAAAAGTGTTCCTGGAACAGCTCTATTCCTTCGGCGGCACCAGGCGCGATCCGCGAGGGAGGGTCGTGACCGTCGCTTATTATGCGCTGGTCAATTTAGACGAACATAAGATCCGGGCCTCAACGGATGCGGCCAGGGCCGCGTGGTTTTCCGTAGATGACCTGCCCCGCCTGGCGTTCGACCATGAGGAGATTTTCGAAAGCGCGCTTAAGCGGTTGCAGGCAAAAGTGCGCTATGAACCGATCGGGTTCGAATTGCTGCCGGAGAAGTTTACGTTGTCGCAGCTTCAGCATTTGTACGAGCTGATTCTGGAAAGGGAGCTGGACAAGCGCAACTTCAGGAAAAAGATGCTCGGGATGGACATCCTGATTGACCTCGAAGAAGTCGAAGAGGACGTTTCGCACCGCGCGGCAAAGCTGTACAAGTTCGACGAGAAAAAGTATCAGGTATTGAAAAAACAGGGTTTCAATTTCGAGGTTTGAGCCTCAATAAAAAAAGGAGAACGATTATGATAGGTTTTTTTAAAGGGCAGCCGACAGAATATGTGGTCAAGTTTGTGGCGGGCAAAGAGCGCAAGCAGGGGCTCGGGATCGCTTTTTATTATCTCGAGCACAACACGCAGATCGTGACTGTTTCGACGAGCAGCCAGGACGCCCATTTTATTTTCAACGAAACCACGAACAACTTCCAGGCTGTGACCATCCAGGGGCAGTTCACTTACAGAATCGCGAATCCCAAAAAAGCCATGGCGCTTCTGAATTACACCATCAACCCGGTCGGCCGCGCGTACGTCAGCAAGGACCCGGAAAAAGTCCAGCAGCGCCTGACCAATATCATTCACATGGAAACGCGCCAGGAAATCCAGAGCCGCACTCTCGAACGGGTGCTGGCAGAATCGGAAGCCATCGCAAAAACCGTAT
>CAZMMY010000017.1:0-592 GCA_964567495.1 uncultured bacterium | reverse complement strand
TCCTCGACCCAATGGGCGTTGAGCTGATGAGCGTATATTTTCTGCACGTGGCCAGCACGCCGGAAGTCGCGAAGGCGCTCGAAGCCGACTATCGTGAAAGTCTGATGCGTAAGGCGGACGAGGCCATTTACGCGCGCCGCGCTTCGGCAGTCGAGCAGGAGAGGACCATCAAGGAAAACGAACTGAACAATCAGATTGCCCTTGAGGAACGGCGCAAGGATCTGATCGACCTGGAAGGCAAAAACCTCCATACCGAGGCCGAAAGCCGCGGCAAAATCACCGAGCTGGAAGCGGATTACAGCGCCCGGGCCATGGAGAAAAAGCTGGCGCCTTACAAGCAGATGGACCCGCGCATCCTTCTTGCCATGGGCCTGCGTGACCTGGCGGGCAACGCGGAAAAAATTGGAAACCTTAACATCACTTCGGAATTGTTCGCAGAACTGCTGACCGTGACCAAACAGGCGAAATAAATGCCCGGCAAAATCGAGAAGATCGTCGTCATTACCAAGAAAACGGCGCTCGAAGAGCTGATCGAGCGGTTCAACACGCCGGGCCAGGCCAAATTCTACCTGGAGCACATGGGCGCCGATTT
>CAZMMY010000016.1:0-12140 GCA_964567495.1 uncultured bacterium | reverse complement strand
CTCTGGTCTTTCCCGAAGCCGGGAGCAAGGCCGCGCACGGCCGGGACGAAAAGCCTGCCCGGCCAGGGCCAAATTACATTGAATGGAAATTCAGGAAGGGAATCGAGAAAGTTTATCGCCGTCTGCGAAAGACAAAAACGCGCCGCAGGCAAACCCTTGCCGCGAAGCGGGGTTTCGGCTATCATGGGGGGCATGATTATAGGTCTTACAGGTAAAAATGGGGCGGGCAAGGGAGAGGTCGCCAAATACCTTCAGGAACGCGGCTTTCAGTATTATTCCCTGTCGGACGTTCTTCGTGAAGAAGCTGCCAAAGAAGGCAAGGAAGTCAGCCGTGACGTTCTGGTGGAGCTGGGCAACCGGCTTCGCGGCCAGCATGGCCCCGGCGTTCTGGCCGAAAAAATCTTTCCGCGCCTCGACCCTGAAAAGCATTATGTCATTGATTCCGTCCGTCATCCCTCCGAAGTCCAGGTCCTGCGGCGGCGCGCCGATTTCATTCTGGCTTCCGTGCGCGCGCCCGAGCGTCTGCGGTTTGAACGCCTGAAACTCCGCGCTCGCGAGAAAGACCCGCAGACTTTCGAACAGTTCCAGGAGCTTGAAGCGCTGGAAGCTTCGAATGAAAACTCCACGCACCAGCAGCTCGACAAAGCCATCAGTATGGCCGATACGGTGCTTGAAAATATGGGCCCGCTCAAGATGCTCCACGACCGGGTCAAAGAACTGCTCCTGGAATTTTCCAGAAAGCAATCGCGCCCTGACTGGGACAATTATTTCATGGGAATCGCCAAGGTCGTTGCCCTTCGCTCCAACTGCATTAAGCGCAAGGTCGCGGCCGTGATTGTGAAAGACAAGCGTATTATTTCCACCGGCTACAACGGTACGCCGCGAGGCGTCAAAAACTGCAGCGAAGGCGGCTGTCCGCGCTGCAACGCGATTGACGCTTCGGGCAAGGGGCTCGAGGAATGCCTTTGCTCGCATGCCGAAGAGAATTCCATCGTCCAGTCTGCCTACCACGGTGTGAATATCGGCGGCTCCGTTCTTTACACCACGTATTCACCGTGCCTGATGTGCACCAAAATGATCATCAACGCCGGCATCCGCGAAGTTGTCTACAACGTGGATTACGCGCTGACCGAGACCGCGTTCAAACTCCTCCAGGAAGCGGGGGTCGCGGTCCGCAAGCTGCCGGTTATCTCCTGATCGGCCTTAAAAAATGTCTGAAAAAGCAGAAATTATCAGAAAAAGTTTCGGTCTCAAGCAGGAGATCAAGCCCCAGCTCGAAGCCAGCTATCACAGCGCTCTGATCGAAAAGATCAAGCAGCAGGACTATGCGCTTGAGTCCGGCAGGGTCAGGATCCTGCTGGCCCGGGAGTTTGGTTTCTGCTACGGAGTGGACCGCGCCATCGATTACGCCTACGAGACCCGGGCCAAATTTCCGGACCGCAGAATTTTCATCACGAACGAAATCATCCATAACCCCCGCGTCAACGCCAAGCTTCAGGAGCTTGGTATCCAGTTTCTTTCCGGGCCGTACAGCTGCGGCATTTCGACGGACGAAATTACGGAAAGAGACGTCGTTATCCTGCCGGCCTTCGGCGCGCCGGTCAAGCAGCAGAACGAGCTTCAGGCCCGCGGCTGCGTGCTGGTCGACACGACCTGCGGTTCGGTCATGAGCGTATGGAAGCGGGTGGAATCTTATGCGCGTGAGGGCTTCACTTCTATCGTACACGGCAAATATGACCACGAAGAAACGCTGGCGACCTGTTCGCGCGCGGTGCAGTATCCAAAGGGCCGCTACCTTGTCGTGCGCGACAAGGAACAGGCCAAAAAAGTCTGCGAGTATATCGAAGGGCGGGGAGACCGCGAAGAATTTATGAAGGAATTCGCCACCAGCGTTTCGGCGGGGTTCGACCCGGACGCTGATCTGGGCCGCGCAGGCTGCGCTAACCAGACCACCATGCTTTCCAGCGAGTCGCTTGAAATCGCAAACATGCTGCAGACGTCGCTCGAAAAGCGATACGGCAAAGAAGAACTGCCGGCCCGCTTCCGCCACTTTGACACGATCTGCTCTGCCACACAGGAGCGCCAGGACGCTGTGCTCAAGCTCGCGCGCGAGGGCGTGGACCTGATGATGGTTGTGGGCGGGTACAACTCCAGCAATACCGGCCACCTGGTTGAAATTTCGCTCGAATTCTGCCCTGCTTTCCACATTAAGGACGCGACCTGCCTTCTTTCCGGAGACAGGATCCAGCACAAAAAAGTTTTCAGCTCGGACATTATCGAGACTTCTTCCTGGCTTCCTGAAGGCCCCGTCAAGATCGGCGTGACCGCGGGCGCTTCCACGCCGAATCGCGTGATTGAGGAAGTCATCCAGAGAATCATCGAACTGGCTTGAACGCTCCGGTTTTTGTCTGCCTCAACTGCGGGGCGCCGATGCTGTCAAGGCAGTGCAAGGTGCGCTGCACCCGCTGCGGTTATTTCGAGGACTGCTCGGACGGCGCCATGGACCATCCCAACATCGTGGAGGATACATGGCACAAAAGATCGTAGTCTATACCACCACGTACTGCCCCTATTGCCGCAAGGCCAAGGAAATTCTGAAAAATAAAAAAGCTGCTTTCGAGGAAGTCAATCTTGACAGCGACCCCGCCCGGCGCGAGGAGCTGGAGAAAAAAACCGGCTGGATGACCGTGCCCATGGTTTTTATCGGAGATGAATTTATCGGCGGGGCGGACGACCTGGAAGCCCTCGACCGGTCAGGCAGGCTCGACGCGAAGCTCAAAGGCTGATGTCGGAAAACACTCCTCAGAAGAAATGGTATTACGGTGTTCCTGCCGTGGCGGCCTGGCTGCTTCTGCTCGGTCCGTTTGCGTTTCCCTTCCTCTGGAAAAGCCCTTCCTTCAATCTGTTCTGGAAAATCGCGCTGACCATTTTGGTCACGGCCCTGACGGTTTACATGCTGCTGGGGACTATGAAAATAGTGGAATATGTCCTGCGGGAGATCCGGCAGATCCAGACCGTTACGTCCTGACGCGAGGAGGCTGGATTTTCCTGAAACAAACCACACCCGCCAGGGCAGGGAGCGCCAGCACAAGAAGCGCGGCTTGGAAACCGAGTACCCCCGCAAGTACCGAGAAAACCATGTTGGATATAACGGAGAGCTTGGTTGTAAGGTTATAAATCCCGAAATACGCGCCCAAGTGCTCCTGCGGCGCGATCTCCACCACGACTTTCCTGCCGGCAGTCCAGATCCCCGAAATTGCGAAGGCTCCCGCTGTGAAGCAGACCATCCGGAACGTCGCGAAGTCCCTCGCTATGGACAGGCTGAAGAGTGTCAGCACCAGAGCCGCTGAAGCGAGCAGCAGGATTTTACGCGCGGGTATTTTGTCCGTCATGGCGCCCGCGATCAGGCCTGTCAGGAAAGCCGCCGCATTCATGCCGATCAGCATCTGGATGACCGCTGACGACCCGGGATTGAAAACTTCGCGCGCATAGACGGCGAACCAGAAGATGGTGCCGTTCAGCGCTTCCATAATAAGAAAATTTCCCAGAAAGAAAAACAGGAGTTCCGGTCTGCGCGGGAACGTCCGCAGGATCTCCAGTATCTTCCGCCACTCCTCGCCCCAGATATTCCAGCGGAATTGCCGTGTCGAAGCCGCTTTTCTTTCCGGAACGAAAAAGAAGAGAGGAAGTGAGAATACGAAAAACAGCGCTGCGGCCGCCAGAAAAACAGCCGGGATGCCCCAGCGTTGTTCCGCCCAGCTGGCGATCGGCAGCGCGATGACAACGCCCAGATAGCCAAGGCCGGTGCCGAGCCCTGAGACAAAGCCCTGTTCCTCCGGTTTTGCGGCAACGGCCAGCAGGGAATGATAAAACACCAGCGAGGCATGATAAAAAAAACTGGAGACCACAAAGGCCGCAATCAGCGGGAGAGGCTGCTTGAACAGGGCCAGGCTGCAAAGAAAAAACAGGCAGACAAGGGTCATTTTGACGAGGTAGTTTTTGGTCCTGCCGGTGGAGTCGCTAAGCGCGCCCCAGAACGGAACGGAAGTCCCGGCCAGAAGCATCGAGCCTGTGGTCGCGGCGCCCAGGAGCCAGTGCTGGCCGCCGGTCATGCCGCTGATATAAAGGGGAAAATAGGCGGTCAGGACAACCGCAGAGAATATCGTGTTCGCAAAATCGTAAAGGGCCCAGCTGATGCTGGTTAAGCTTCCTTTGATCATTTAGAAACCCTCTTTTTAAAGCCCTGAAATGAAGATTTTTGCTTCTTCCCGGCCGTTGGGCCTTACGCCGGCATGGGGTAATCTTTAATCATTATAGTGAAACAGTATAAAAAAGCATGGTTTTACTGTTTGCATGAAAGGAGGGAAATGATGAAAAAAATCGCCGTGTTTTTGATGCTCCTGATGGTCGCGGGTTTCGCGGGAACTGCCATGGCTGAAGATGTCGTGGGCGTCGCGGGCTGCAGCGCGATTCAGGTGAATCCTGATCTTTCTATGGAAGATCAGCAGAGTCTTTGCAATGCGGCAGAAGGCGACCCCAGCACCAGCTGCGCTGCCAGCGGCCATGGAGTCTGTTCATCCCCGAAGCTGAACGACACGCTTCCGGAAGCCGGCCATTGCATCTGCGTGCAGGAATCCACCGAAGAAGCGCCGGTGGGTGATGCTCCCGTGGAAGAAGTGCCTGTGGAATAACCGGAGCCGGTGAGTGTCCCGTCTCCGGCCCGGCAGGCTTTAACGAGCTGCCGGGAGGCAGTAAGGGAGCGCATAGAAAAGGAGGGCCGATTGAGCGAAACGAACATGCTGCGGAACGAAAAGGGCTTTACGCTGGTAGAGCTTATGATCACAGCTTTTGTGGTCGTGACCATCATTGTGGGCTTTTTGGGCTCGGCCACGGCCCTTCAGGCTGCCAACCAGGCGGCGTTTGAAAGGAGCATTGCGCTTCAGGACGCCAACCAGGTGATTGAGCTCCTGCGCAACACCGCCGCTACCGGGACGTTTCCCGGAAATGTTACCGCCGCTTATCCTAACAATAGCACGGTTTCCGGCTTCACGTCCCTTACTAACGAGTCAGTGCGTGTGACGTACACCAGCGCGACCGCCAACCCTTTGGATGTGACCGTAACAGTGAGCTACAGCGAAAACGGCACCAGGAACATGAGCACCTCGCTCAGAACTTTTATTACGCAGAGATCATGATGATAAAAATGCTGAAAAACGAAAGAGGTCTGACTTTGATCGAAATGATGATGTCGGTCGGCGCGTCCGCGATGATCGCCTATGCCCTTTTTGCGTCCATGCGCATCATGACCAATAATTTTGAAAGCAGCAACGTCCGTATGACGGTCCAGACTTCCGCGCGTGAAGGCCTTTACCGCATGACCCAGGAAATCCGCGAGTCGTCGCCTTCGCGTGTCGCGGTGGCGGCCGACGGCAACAGTATCACTTTTACAGTTCCGAACAGCGCGTCGCCGGTTACCGGCGCCTACGCAACCAACTGGGGAAATCAGATTCGTTACGCCATTGGGACGGGGGCCAATTCTACGCGCATCATCCGGACGGATCTTACTACGAACGCGACGACCACCATGGCAAGCGACGTTACGGACGTGACATTTACGGGAAATGCTGCGAGCCCTACCGTAGTCACAGTGGCGCTGAGCGTGCAGCGGGCCCTGCCGAACGGCAGGAACGTCCCGGCCACGCCCCTGCAGGTTTCGGGGCAGGCGAGGCTGAGAAATTCATGAAAAAGAAAAATGGAATTCTGAGGATGCTTGGGAACTCCAGGGGATTTCTCCTGGTGATCAGCTATATGCTGCTTTCGACCATGATGATTCTGGCCATCGGCCTTTTCGGCTGGGCGACTTCCTATATCAAGGCGTCGGAGAGAAATAAAAGAAAAATCATGGCCTTTAACATCGCGGAGGCAGGCTTTGACGACGCATTCTACCGTATCAAGAACAGTTCGGTTTCTTATCCCTGGACCAGCGGCTACACGTCCATGGCTGCGGCGTTGACTGGAATCGAGGGCGGCTACACGACTACAGTCACGGACATGGGCAGCAACGTTAAAAGGATCGTGGTCACCGGCTATTCGCCCGCGCAGACTTCCACGACAGTGCCGGTTGAGCAGCGCACGCTGACCGGCTATGTGCAGACCGGCTCGTCCGGTCTCTATACTTTCGGGGTTTTTGCCAGGGAAAGCATTTCACTTTCAGGCAACGCTTCGACTGACGCCTACAATTCCAACGACGGGGCTTACGGCGGCGGCAATGTGTTCAACCGCGGGCATATCGGAACAGACAGCACTTCCAACAACACCGTGACTCTCTCCGGCAACGCGATTATCAACGGTAATGCCACCACCGGTGTCGGTTCCACGCCTAGTTCCGTAATCAGCACATCCGGCAATGCTGCCGTTAACGGAACCAGCTCGGCTGCTTTGTCGGCCCTGAACCCGCAGGCTGTTACGACGGCGACAGCATCTTCAGGCTCGCTTTCGATCAGCGGTAATAGTACTGTCAGCCTTCCGGCAGGAACGTATCATTACACCAGCCTGAGCATTTCGGGTAACGGCCGCCTGACGGCCACCGGCGCCGTGACTATTTATGTCAGCGGCACCATCAGCATCGCGGGCAACGGGATCTCGACTTCAAGCAGCAAACCGCCCAATATGCTGATTTACTCTACGGGCAGTTCGTCGGTTTCTCTTTCCGGCAACGGTTCGCTTTACGCCGGGATTTACGCGCCCAACTCCACGGTCAGCAACTCGGGCAACGGCGCGCTTTACGGCGCGGTCGTGGCCAGGCGTTATACCCAGTCGGGCAACGGCGCGATCCATTTTGACGAAGCTCTTTCCACCGTGAGCGGCGGCAGCAACACCACCTCGCTCCTGTCCTGGAAAGAAAGCAATCTCAGCAATTCCTGAGCCCGGCTCTCCCTCCGGGAACCTCCATTTTTCATGAGAATCAAGGCCGCTGTGTGTGATACGATATGGCCATGAATCTTTACGGTAAAAACGTCCTGATCACGGGCGCTGCCCGGCGAATCGGGCGGGCCATCGCGCTGCGGCTGGCGAAGCAGCGGGCCAATCTTCTGATCCACTACAGAGACTCCAAAAAAGAGGCGCTCAGCCTGAAAAAACAGGCCGAAGCCTGGGGTGCGAAGGTTTCCCTTTTCCGCGAGGATTTTTCCGTTCTCCGGGGCATGCAGGGCCGAGTCCGAAAATTTGTCAAAAAAATCGTGCGCCAGGCGGGAAACATTGACGTCCTGGTCAACAACGCGTCCATTTTTTATCCCACTCCGCTTGTGTCCCTGACCGAAAGAGACTGGGATGATTTCCTTACAGTCAATCTCAAAGCCCCGTTTTTTCTCAGCCAGGCTGTGGGCGAGGGAATGCTGAAAAGAAAATCAGGCAAGATCATCAACCTGCTTGACTGGACTGCGGAACGGCCGGGCGGGGAATACCTGCCGTACTGCGTTTCCAAGGCCGGCCTTCTTGCCGCCACGCGGGGCATGGCCAAAGCTCTTGCGCCGCACGTTCAGGTGCTGGGCGTGGCGCCGGGCCCCATCCTTCCTCCAGAAGGCATCAGCGGCAAAAAAGCGAAAGCCCGGGCGGAAAAAACCCTTTTGAAGCGTTACGGAAAGCCCGAAGACGTGGCCGAAACCGTGCGTTTTCTGATCGAAGGAACGGACTACATGACCGGCGCCGTGGTGCCGGTCGAGGGAGGAGCGGCGGTCGTATGAGCTACCAGGTCGGGAGGGAAATTCATTTTAGTTACGGCCACAGGCTGATTAATTACAAAGGCAAGTGCGCGAACCTGCACGGGCACAACGGGCGCGTGGTCGTAGAAGTCGCGGCTGAAAGCCTGGATACTGCGGGCATGGTTGTGGACTTCAATAAAATCAAGGAAACCATCGGCAGATGGATTGGTGAAACGCTCGACCACAAGACCCTGCTGGCGGAAAATGACCCGCTGGCCGAGACCCTGAAAAAAGCGGGCGAGCCGGTGGTGACGATGAAGGAAAATCCAACGGCCGAAGCCATGGCCCGGATGATTTTCGAAGAAGCGGTCCGTAAGGGCCTTCCTGTTTCCCGCGTGACCCTCTGGGAAACGGACAACAGTTTTGCGGTTTACCAGAAATAAACTTCCGCTCCTTCGCGGAAAGCGCATGAAAAGATTATGGCAAAAACTCTTCTAGTCGGTCCCGCCGGATCCGGAAAAACATACCGCATGCTCGAGGAGTTCGCCTCCGCGGCGGCCGCGGGCAAAGACCCGCTCGCGCGCGACCTGTTTTTCCTGCTTCCCTCTGCTGAACACGTGGACCGCATCACCACTCAGCTGTTCCAGAGCGGCATGCGCGGTTTTTTTCACCGCCGCGTAACCACGCTCTCCCGCCTCATCCCTGAAGTCTTCGGGCCGGGTGACGAGAAGGTCGTTTCCAACATGACCCGCCTGCTGGTACTTCGTGAAATCCTCGCGCAGAAAGAATGGCCTTATCTTGAGCAGGTGCGGCAGATGCCCGGCGTTCTGGACCTTGTCTCTGGCTTGATTACCGAGCTGAAGGACTCGCTTGTGGACGCGGCCGGGTTTCGAAAAAAAATGGACGCTCTCAAAAAGAAAGAGCCGCTCCTCAAAGATAAATACGAGACCCTGGCCGGAATTTACGAAGCCTATGAAAAAGAACTCAAGACGCGCGGCCTGCGCGACCGGCAGGACGATCTGAAGCTTTTCCGGCAGTTCCGTGAGGCGGGCAGGGCTCCGCGTTTCAAGAAAATCTGGCTGGACGGATTTTTCGATTTCTCGCCCCTGCAGACCGAATATCTTCGCGAATTGTCCGAACTTTCCGAAGACATTACAGTCTCGCTCACTTACGATCATGCGGCGCCCCGCACCGCGCTTTTCGAGCCGGTCCAGGAAACCCTGGAAATGTTCGAAGCTCTCGGTTTCGATATCGTGAACCCCGGCGGGGAAAACCGGCGCGCGGCACGGCCCGCGCTGGCGTATCTCGAGAGACACCTTTTCTCGGACAAAAAGCCCGATCCGAAGAAAGCTCCCGCGCCGGAAGGTGTCGAGTTCTACGAGGCCGTCGGCGTGCAGGGCGAAGTTGAAATGATTGCGCGCGAAATCCTGCGCATGACCCGGGCGGGCGATTACCGGTTCAGCGATTTTGCGGTCCTTTTCCGCCAGGTCAGCGGCTATGAATCGCCGATCCGCTCGATCTTTTCGCGTTACGGTATCCCGGTCGAAATCCATGAACGCGAGCGCCTGAAGCTTTCTCCCCTGATTCAGACCGTCTGCTCGCTCCTCAGGATTTTTCGCGGAGGATGGAAACGTGAAGACTTGCTGAACTTCCTGAAGTCTTCATACGTAACCAGCCTGGCGCCGGGAGTGCCCAAAACGTATGAGTGGCCGAGCGAACTGGAAAACCGCGCGTTTGCTTCCGGCGTGTGGCAGGGCCGGGAAGCCTGGATGCAGGACTGGACCTTCGGCAAAAAAGACGATTTCAACGCCCGTAAAAAGAAAGCCCTCGAAAGCCTGTGCCGGCTGGAAGACGGC
The DNA here is from genome assembly GCA_964567495.1 of uncultured bacterium. Classification (GTDB taxonomy): domain Bacteria; phylum Omnitrophota; class Omnitrophia; order Omnitrophales; family Aquincolibacteriaceae; genus CAYLPP01. The sequence continues at coordinate 2,584 of CAZMMY010000016.1, read as the reverse complement.
CTGCGCAATGCCGGGCTTTTCCCGGAATATAAATCCATACTCGGCCATGCGCTGCGCGAAACCTTCGGAGTTTTTAAACAGCCGGAAGCTTCGTCCGATCCGGTGCGCCGCGACGCCGCGGCCTGGAAGCGTTTTGAATCGCTGTGCGAGGAAGTCCAGAAGCAGATGGAGAACGCCAGCCTTCCGCCCGGCTTCGATACCTTTGCTGACCAATTCCTCCGCCTGGTCGAGCTGGACCTTTATTCGCTCCACGACCGCAGCAAAAACCGCGTCCAGATTTACGGTGTTTCGCTGGCGCGCCAGAAGGAATACCGCATTGTTTTTGTGGCCGGCATGCTGGAACGCGGTTTCCCCGTGCGGGTGAAAGAGGACCCGATACTCGCCGACTGGGAAAGGAGGGCGGGCGGGCTGCTGCGTGAAAGGCTGCCGCGGCAGAACATGGAACGCTATCTTTTTTATGTCGCGGCCACGCGCGCGAAGGAACGACTGGTCCTGACCTGCCCTAAGCTAGACTTTGAGGGCAAAGAAGCCCTGCCTTCTTTTTATTTCGAGGAAGTCCGCGCGCTTTTTGGAAAAGAAATCCCGGTCAAAAAACAGGACCTCGCCCATCCGTATACCTCGGCGTATGAGGCCATCAGCCCCCGCGAGCTGGAAAACGCCGTTGTGGGCGATCTGTGGCATGCCGACCCGTACCTGGCTGCTGACCCCGGCCTGATTTACGGGCTTTTTTCCGTGTTGTTCGGCGCGCCTGAGAAGAAGGCGCGGCTTGAAAGCGTGCTGGCCGAGATCAGCGCACGGCTCACGGACAAGGAGATCCTCGACAACGATTATCTGAATTCAGAACGCACCAGCGCAACAGCGCTCGAAGAGTACGGCAAATGCGCGTTTAAATATTTCGCTGGCCGCATCCTTCAGCTTCAGGACCCGCAGGAAGAAGTAAATTTAAAGATCAAGGGCATCGTCCGGCACTTCGTGCTGGAAAATTATTTTAAGAAGCGCATCGAGCGCAAAATGAGCTGGGAAGAGTCGAGGAAGTTCGTCGTAGAAGAGCTGCCCAAAGCGCTTGCGAAACATCCGTTGGTTATCAATAAAAAATACCAGTATGAACTGGACGTGGAAGAGCTGGAGGAGATGCTGCTGAATTTCCTCGAGGCTGAGCTCAAGCGTCTTGAAACAACGCCATTTCAGCCCGTTAAAGTCGAATTTGCGTTCGGCACCCGCTTCAATCCGGACGCGCCGGCTTTCGAAATGGAGGACGGCGGCCGTAAATTCCGCGTCGTCGGCAAAATCGACCGTATCGATGCCGACCCGGCGACGGGCCGCGCCCTGGTGCTCGATTACAAGCCGACGGCCAAGGCAGTGAACAAGGACATGGAAGCCGGAGTCTCTCTCCAGCTTCCGCTTTACGCGCAGGTCGTCGAAAAATACCTGAAGATGAAGAGCGTGGGCGCGCACCTGCTCGCGGTTTCGAACGGCGCGACCGCCGGTTTTTATCTGAAGGAAATGTCCGAAGGAACGGGCGGCCCGGCGCGTTCGCAGATGTCGGACGAAGAGTTCAAGGCCGTGCTCGACCGCAGCCTGTTTTTCATCCGTCGCTTTACCGCAGGCATGAAAAAGGGGGAGATACACGTCCTGCCGCGCCGCTGCGAAGACCATTGCCCGTACCCCGCAGTCTGCCGCGTGGAAAAATGGCGGCTTAAAATGATCCAACAGGAAATCACTGAAGAGGACCAGAAGTGGCTGGAAAAGTCGAAGAGCGCGAAATAGAGCTGAGCGAGGTCCAGAAGACCGCGGTCGAAACCGTTGGCCAGAACCTTCTGGTCGGGGCCGGCGCCGGAGCGGGCAAAACCCGCGTGCTGGTGGAGCGCTTTCTTTATTTTCTCCGCAGCGGTAAGGCCGGCGTCTCCGAAATCCTTGCGTTGACTTTCACGGACAAGGCCGCGAATGAAATGAAAGAGCGCATTATGAAGCGGCTGAGCGCGCTCGAAATGCATAAAGAGCGGCGCGAGCTCGAGGCCTCCTATATATCAACGCTTCATGCCTTCGCGGTGCGCCTCCTCAAGGACCATCCTGTCGAGGCCGCAATCCACCCCGACTTCGGCGTGCTCGAAAGCGAAGAGGCCGGTCTTTTTCAGGAGCAGGCCATGGACCAGGCCATCGAGAAGGACTGCGCCAAAGGCAGCGGCACTTACGGCCTGCTTAAAATTTACGGCGAAAAGGAAATCCGCACGGGCGTCCGCAAGGTGTTCCGCCAGGCTCGGGTGGAAGGCTTTTCGCTGGCGGAATTTTTTGCGGCTTATCCGCCCGCCGCGCCGGATGAAACCGTATTTCGTTCAGGCGAAGCTCTTTTCGAAAAACTTGGCGAGCCGGACCTTGCCCGCGCCTGGAAAGCATTTCTCGACAGGGAGTGGGACTGGAAGGTTTTTTCCGGATTTCAGGAGTGGGCCTCCGGGTTTTCCCGAAAACGCAAGGAAGGCTGGCCGGAGGCGAAAGAGATGGCCAAGTCCCTGGCCGGGTCAAGACTTGAAAAAATGGCCGTGCCGCTGCGCGCGGACTTCGAAAAACTTGCGCTTCAGTTCGAGGC
>CAZMMY010000015.1:3410-12694 GCA_964567495.1 uncultured bacterium | reverse complement strand
TGGTCCGAAACAAGGACGGGAAGGCCGAGCAAATCCGCCTGGAACTGCATGAGGAAATTGTTCTTCGTAGCTCCCCCGTCCACTTTCAGCTCATGGATCGGATAGCCGCTTTTTTCCACCATGGTTTCCAGAACGTCCGCCGTCTGGTGCGCAATTGATTCAAGAGCGGCTCGGACAAGATGTTCCCGGCGCGTTCCCCGGGTGATGCCGGTAATCATGCCGCGCGCGTGCGAGTTCCAGTACGGTGAGCCCAGGCCCGCGAAAGCAGGGATCAGCGTGACGCCGCCGGTGTCGGAAATTCCGGAGATCATTTTCTCGGTCTGTCGGGCGTTCTTGAAGAAGTGCATGCCATCGCGAAGCCACTGGATAACCGCGCCGCCGATAAAAACCGCTCCCTCAAACGCGTAAACGCTTCGGCCTTCCGCATCGCAGGCAAGCGTGGTCAGAAGGCCATGCGGCGCCGGGCGGAATTTTCTGCCAAGATTGGTCAGAAGAAAACAGCCAGTCCCGTAAGTGTTCTTGGCCTCACCCGCCTTCCAGCATGACTGGCCATAGAGGGCTGCTTGCTGGTCGCCGATCATGGCGCACACGCGAGCCTTGCCGGGCAGGATCTGCGGTGAAACATGGCCGAAGTCCGCCCCCGAATCAAGTAGTCTGGGAAGGATGGCTTCGGGGATTTTGAGGATGCTCAGCAGGCGCTTGTCCCATTTGCGTGTTTTGATATTCAGGAGCAGCGTGCGAGATGCGTTGGTGTAATCGGTGGCATGGACTTTACCGCCGGTAAGCTTCCAGAGAAGCCAGGTGTCGATAGTACCGAACAGGACCTCCCCTTTTTCAGCTCGGCGGCGAAGGCCGGGGATGTGGTCGAGCATCCAGGTGATTTTAGTCCCTGAAAAATACGGATCGAGAACGAGGCCTGTTTTGTCGCGAAAAATTTTTTCAAGGCCGCGTTTTTTGAGCGCGTCGCAAATGCCGGAGGTGCGGCGATCCTGCCAGACTATGGCACGCGAAACCGGTTTTCCGGTTTTTCTGTCCCAGATAACGGTAGTTTCGCGCTGGTTTGTAATGCCGATGGCGTGAATGTCCGCAGAGGTTTTGCGCGCACGTTTGAGGGCCTGGCGGATGACAGTCAGCGTGGATTCCCAGATTTCCATCGGGTCATGCTCGACCCATCCGGGCTTGGGATAATGCTGCCTGAACTCACGATACGCGGTGCCGATCAGGCGCGCACCGCGATCGTAAAGGAGGGCACGGCTTCCAGTCGTTCCCTGATCGATTGCAAGCAAGGAAGCCGGCATGCTTCGACTGAATCTCTATCTCTTAGCTTGCTTCTGAGATTTCTTCGGGATCCGAGAAATCATTGACCTTGGTTTCAAGCCAATGATTGTAGGCATAGTCCAGTACACGGAACTTGTCCACAGGATCCATCATCAGGAATCGAACGCCCTGATCATAGCCCTGTTTCGTTTCCTTGGACGGCCTCGACCACATGACCTTGCCGGACGTATGGACGGGCTTAGGATCATCGGGAATGTTGATCTCGATGTCCAGAGTCGTTCCTTCCTTCAGGTCCTGGTTTGAATTCATGCAAAGGCCTTCGCGGGAAAGATCCCTGCTCAGGCTCACACCTTTAAACTCGTCCTGACCCGGAACACGAAATTTCACGCTCATATAGGCGTCAAATCTCTTGAATTTTCTTTTTTCTTTATCCATCGGGCCCTCCTCTCTTCTCTAAAATCGTTATCGGTTTTTTGAGTTAAAAGCTTTGTCTTATTTTTGCTGTAAATGCTTATCTTTAAATACTTTAATAATGCTTTAAAATAACTAAGGACACTTTAACCTTGGACACTTTTTTAACGACAAAAAGAAGGTTAGCACATGGATTTTCAAAATACAAGGCCGCGGGAGAACTTTTTTTATGATTTTTTAAAGAGTCTTTAGGGCCTGGCTTAGCGGTAGTTGGTAAACTGAAGAGGGATGTCCCCGGGGGCATGCGCCCTCAAGTGAGCTATCACAGCCTGCAGCTCATCCTTGCTTTTGGAGGCCACCCGTACCTGGTCCCCCTGGATTGAGGCCTGAACCTTAAAACCACCCTCTTTAATGGACCTTACGATCTCTTTGGCCTTATCGGCTGCAATGCCCTGAACGATAGTAATTTCCTGCCTGAGAGTACCTTCGAAGGCTTTTTCCGGATCGCCGAACTGCATGGACTTCATGGAGATCTTACGGGCCGCCATGCGGCCTTTCAGAATGTCCTGAAGATTCTTGAGTTTCAGATCGTCGTCCGCAATGAGTTTGATTATATTGTCAGCCTTGAGGAATTCGATGGAGCTTTTGCTGCCCTTGAAATCAAAACGCGTGGACAGTTCCTTGATCGCCTGGTTCACCGCATTGTCCAGTTCCTGAACAGAAACCTGGGAAATAATATCGAAAGAGGATTGGTCAGCCATGAGGGGCGCTAGACCGGAATGGCTTTGGCAGGGTTCTTCTTGATCTCGTCTTCGATGAACTCACGGATATTCTGCATCGCCTCGGCTTCGAGACCGAGAAATTCGATTCCAGTATCAAAGTGTGTTCTTTTGCCGAGCTCACGGGTCGGCACGGCCCAGACAACGCGGCCTGCACAATCAAGCTGCTTCCCTCCCAGCTCAAGACGCAGATTGCATTTTGTAAAACGTTCAAAAGCCTTGTTTAAAATGACACACACTCCCCCGACGCCCAGGTTTTCAGTGGTCGCCAAAAGCGCTTTGGAGGAATCTTCAGACTGGATAGTAATTTCGCAGTTTAAGGCGAGGCGGGGAAATTTACGCTTGTTAAAACCATCCCACATGGGGCTCTCCTGCTTTTAGGATAAAGTCCGGATGAAAGCATCCTGGAACGGTTTAGAAATATCCTTCTTCTTGAATTCCGAGAGCTTGGTCTCGGCTTCCTGGTAAGACTTGAATGCGCCGAGGAAAACGCAATAGTAGGTTTTCCCGCCCGGGCGGACGAGCGGCTTCACGAAGCACGCCCAGCTGTCCTGCCGGAGCTTATCGACAAGTTTCTGAGCGTCGGCCTGCACGGCGAAAGTCGCAATCTGGATGACCTGGCCTTTCATAACGGGGTGCGCGGGAACTGCCGCAGGAGTCTCAACGGCGGGTGCCGCTGCTACAGAAGCAGCGGAAGCCGCCGTCGCCGCGCCCGGGACAGCGGCGCTGAGCAGGGACGTTTCCGACGCAGTTGCCTCAGCGGCAGGCACAGGAGCCGGCGCCTCAACCCTCTTGGCCTTCTTGGGCTTCTGTTTGGTATAAACGGATTTAGGTGTGTGCTTCATGGCGAATTCGCGCTTCATGTTAAGAATGTGGATGCTGACCAGCATGAAAGCAAAAAGGCCGATGCCGAGCGTCCAGTAAAAGGTGCGCCGGATCTGGGGATTCTTGAAATCGATACGCAGGAAAAACTGTACCACCCAGCCCACAACCACGGCGAATATCTGAAACACTGCCATAAAAACGGCCTTCAGGAGTTTTGCGGCACCAGGGAGAAGTTTCCCGGCCGCAAAAGCCGCAGCGCCGGCAAATGGCGAGGGCTTTTTTTCGGCAGGCTTAACGACAGGCTTGGACGGAACGACTGTCCTTTCCACGCGGACACGTTCTGCAGGCGGCTTGGCTTCTTCGGGTTTGTGCGAAAAACGGAACAGGTCTTCAGCGCCGTCAGCAGGCTTGGTGTGCTGCCTGGGCGGCAAGGGAACGGTATTAAGCGGTTTTACCGCGGTGCGAGTGTCCGCCTGGACAGAAGGAATCGAACCCGTCGCCTTGCTTTCCTTGTTGATGGAAACCGGAGGCGGCTGCGTGCCGTTATGAGGGTTTCTTAAGTGGCCGTAAAGCCTCTGCTGGATTTCGCGTTCGGAAAGGGTTTTGTTCACTTCTGGGTTATTTTTCTTGCCGAATAACGACATGTTGAGGGGTTACCCCTTTTTTTCCTTGTGGCCGTTGCGGAGCGGAAGCGCAAATTTAAGAAGCTCCATGGGCCCGAGCTGCAGCTTGGCGCGCTGCGCGAAACCTTTTTTCTGGCAAAGCTTGATCGCACCTTCCATGCGCGATGTCGTCTTGAAGATAATCTCGTCGTAGCCGCATTCTTCGCAGAACTGGAGCACACGCTCGATGAGCTTCACGCCGATCTGGCGGTTGCGGTAGTCTTTGGAAACAAACAGACGGCGCATCAGGGCGATACGACCGTCCTCTTTCTTGACGGCAACCGTTCCGATAACGCGCTTGGAATCGGTGGCGACAAAGAACGCTTCCCCAAGCCCGCCATAAACTTTTTCGATCTGGTCCAGATCGTCCGTGGGATATGCCGCTGCCGAGTCCTTGAACTCTTCGTTCATGATATCGGAAATCAGAGATTTGACTGCCCTTTCGTCCTCGCTGCAGATCCTGCGGATCGCTATCATTTATTTCTTGCCTGCGGGTTTGGCAGCTTCCTTGCCGGCTGCGGGTTTCGCACCAGCGGCAGGGGCCTTGGCTGCGGGAGCGGCCGCGGGCTTGGCGCCGGCTGCGGGAGCGACTGCGCCCGGCGCTGCGGCTCCGGCTTCAGCGGGAGCTTCCTTGGTCTTCTTGACCTTGATCTTTACGGATTTAACCTTGGGAAGACCAAGAACGGAAGAGCCATCAACGGGCTTCCACTTGTTTTCTTCTTGCAGCTTCTTGATGCGTTCAAGACGCGTTAAAACGTTGCGGTGTTTAGTGCCGACGGAATCGACACGGAGACTCGGATGCTGTGACATTTGAGGGCCTTACCTTTCTGTAGAACCGATAAATTTTTTGGCAGGTCAGATTATAGCGGGGAATCTATTTTTTGGCTATGGAAAAATAAGAGCAAAACGCCCGAAAAAATAAAGCGCAAACACCCTTCCGCTAACTCTACCTAACTTCCCTGCTCTATTTAAGCAGCCAGGGGGCGGACATAGGCGTCCGTCGGAATCGAGCCTTCGGTCTTCCATTCCTTCATGGTTTTGGAAGCTTTTTCACGCGACTCAAAGCCATCGATGCAGATTTCCTGCATTTTGCCGCGGGGAATGATGAAGCCTTTCATGCCGTTTTCCGTCAAGCGCTTCACTTCCTTTTCAGCAGCCGCCTTGGAAGAAATGGTCATGATCTGAATCGTGAATTTGCCTGCAGGAGTGGAAGCCTCGGCCGCAGCTGCGGGAGTCTCCGCGACCAGCGCAGTAGAAGGCGCGGGCGCATCCACATCGATTTTACTCTGCACGGCCTGCTGAAGCTGCGAGATCGGCGGAAGGGCCCCGGCATCAGCGATAGCCGTCTGGGTAGCCGGGCTGGCAAAAACTTTGTCGCGCAGTTCTTCAACCATGCGTTCGCGCTTCATACGTTCAGAGCGAAGCTCCGCCTGGGCATAGCGCTTCCCCGTTTCAACACCAAAGGAGAAAACGAGAACGTAAATGACAAGAAGCCCGATCAAAAGGAATAAAGCCTGGTCTAGACGCAGGGACATGCGGTAACGGTCGAGAAAAGACATTTTAGGGGTGATCGAATCCGCCAGAGCCATGGCAGGAGCCGCGCCGAATAAATCTTTTTGCATCGTAATCCTCCGAGAAAAGAAAAAGGTTTAAGGCCACAATTTAGCCTTTCTCAATTTTTCGGCACATATCGGCAAGGACATAAGCACTTTCTCTGATTTTTCTTTGCTGGGTCTTATAGTCGACTTCAACGATCCCGAACCGGGGCCCAAACCCGTGGGCCCACTCGTAATTGTCCAGGAGAGACCAATAGAAATATCCCTCAACAGGCACCCCCTCGCGCTTGGCCCGGCCCACCTCGGAAAGGTGGTTCTGGATGAAGCGGCTGCGCTGGTTGTCGTCCAGAGTCGCAATACCGTTTTCCAGGATCATGATGGGCAGATTGTACTTCTTCAGGTTCTTGAGGATATGGTACAGGCCTTCGGGATGAACTTCCCAGCCCATCATGTTGAGCTCACCTGTTTCCGCCTGATGGTGCCCCTTGTCACAGCTGTCCCCGATGCCGTTCTTCCCGACCGGCCCCTGGAACTTGATGAAATCGCGGGTGTAATAGTTGAGGCCGATGTAGTCCAGGGTCCCCCGGGTCGGCAGAAACTCGGAAAAGATCCCCGGGAAAAAGAGGAACCCTGAAATCGCGGAGCTGACAAACAGCTCATTGAAAAACCAGTTGCGCAAAAAGACAGCCCAGCGGTCCTTGATTGAGGCCGGGTTGCACGGCGTAAAATGAGACATGTGCATGGCCAGAGAAACCCAGACCTGTGATTTTTCCTCGTGCTCGTAATGATGATGGATAGCGCGGTAGGCTTCCAGGTGCGACATCAGCTGATTGCGGAAAACGCGCATAGAGGACGCGTAAGACTGGAGCCCGGGCGGCCAGAGGCCCGCGTAAAAACCGTGGTAGAGATACACAAGCGGCTCGTTGATAGTAACCCAGAACCGCACATATTTACCGAAAGCCTGGACACAGCGTTTGACATAACGCACAAAATAATGGGTCGTGCGCTCGTTCAGCCAGCCGCCCTTGTTCGCAAACCAGGTTGGGTTGGTGAAGTGATGAAGCGTGACGATCGGCTCGATCTTCCGCTCGTGCAGGGCCTTGAAAACTTTTTCGTAGTGCCGGAACTCTTCCTCGTTCCAGACATTCTCTTCCGGCTCGAGACGGCTCCATTCTATGGAAAACCGGTGCGCGTTCTGGCCGAGCTGTTTGACGATATCGAAATCCTGCTCGTAGCGCGTGTAATGTTCGCAGGCTTTGTCGGAATGCTCTTTAAGCTTGCCCTGGACTTCCCACTCCCACCAGTCGTTGAAGCGATTGCCGCCTTCGACCTGGTGCGAGCTTGTAGACGTTCCCCACAGAAAGTCCGGAAGATGTCGCATCTATTTAACGAGTTTCATCCTTTTAGGCGGCCACCAGATAAAGAAGGCCTTACCCACCATGTTTTTCTGGGGCACAAAACCCCAGTTGCGGCTGTCCGAAGACTGCGCCGAGTTATCACCCAGAGCGAAGTAGCTGCCTTCCGGCACCTTGATTGTCTGGTTCTCTTTGGCGAAATCCCAATCGTCGCGGTTGTAATAATAATGTTCGCTGAACGGAGGGTCTTCCATGACCTTGCCGTTGATGATCAGCTTCCCGCGCTCGATCCTGATTTCATCCCCCGGAAGCCCGGCCAGGCGCTTCACAAAGTCCTTCTTTTTATCGAGCGGGTACTTAAAAACTATAATGTCGCCGCGTTCCGGTGAATGCATCCGGTAGCTGACTTTATCCACAAAAATACGGTCGCCTTCGAGGAAAGTGGGCTTCATGGAGCCGGTCGGTATCTTGTAAGGGCCGAGAAGATAGGTGCGGATGCCGAACGCCAGAATAGCAGCCACGAGAAAAGGCTCGCCCCAGTTTTTCCACTTGTCGCGGAACCACTCGGTACGCCGGGTACGGAAGAATTCGATTTCTTCGGCGATCTGACGGCGGTAAAGCAGGACGAGCGCCAGGACCACCAGCGGGATCCAGAGCATCATTCATCCACCCTGAGCACGGAAATGAAGGCTTCCTGCGGCAGATCGACAGTCCCGATTTTCTTCATCTTCTTCTTACCTTCTTTTTGCTTTTCCAAGAGCTTGCGCTTACGCGAAATATCGCCGCCATAGCACTTGGCGGTGACGTCCTTGCGCATAGCGCTGATGGACTCGCGAGCCACAATCTTGCTGCCGATCGCAGCCTGGATCACAACCTCGAACATCTGGCGGTGAATGACTTCCTTCAGTTTTTCCGCAAGCGCTTTGCCGCGATGATGCGCTTTTTCGCGGTACACGATCGAAGAAAGAGCATCCACCGGCTCCGAGTTGATCAGGATGTCCAGCTTGACCAGGTCGGAATCGCGGAAACCGATGATGTCATAGTTCAGCGAGCCATATCCCGAAGTGATAGATTTGATCTTATCATAGAAGTCCATGACGATTTCTGCGAACGGCATGTCATAGATCAAAATGGCGCGTGTGGGGTCGAGATATTCGGTGCTGATATAAATGCCGCGCCTGTCCTGGCACAGCTGCATGATCGGCCCCAGGCTCGCCGCGGGAACCATGATATTGGCGCGAATATATGGCTCCTCGATTTTCTCGATCGACATAACCGGCGGCATTTCAGACGGGTTCTCAAGCTCCGTGACCTTGCCCTTGATGTCCGTGACTTTATACCGCACGTTCGGCGCCGTCACGATCAGCTCGAGATTGAACTCGCGCTCCAGGCGCTCCTTTGCAATATCCATGTGGAGCAGGCCGAGAAAGCCGCAGCGGAAACCAAACCCCAGCGACGCTGAAGTTTCGGGCACATACATGATGGATGAATCATTCAGTCTGAGTTTTCCCAGCGCATCGCGCAGGGGCGCGAAGTCTGAAGTGTTGATCGGATAAAGGCCGCAGAAAACCATGGGCTTGACGTCGCGGTAGCCTTCCAGCGGTTTCTCCGCGGGGTTTGCGGCCAGCGTCATGGTGTCGCCGATACGCACATCCGCGACATCCTTGATGTTGGCCGCGACATAACCCACCTCGCCCACCCCCAGGGACTGGACAGGCTCCGGGTTTGGATTAAAAATTCCGAGTGTTTCACTCTCATGCGTGTTTCCCGTAGCCATCATCAGGATCTGGTCGCCTTTTTTGACCTCGCCGTCCATGACGCGCACGTAAGCCACAACCCCCTGATAGGAATCGTACTTGGAATCGAAAATCAGCGCCTTGAGAGGCTTGTTCTTATCCCCGGTCGGCGGCGGAATCCGGTCGATCAGGGCCTGCACGATTTCCTCGGCGCCCTGTCCCGTCTTCGCGCTCGCAAGAATTATCTCACTCTCGTCGATGCCCAGGAACTCCGCGACTTCCATACGAACCTTGTCGGGATACGCGATGGGCAGGTCGATTTTCGTAATAATCGGGATAATAACGAGGTTTCTTTCCATGGCGAGATACAGGTTACTGACCGTCTGGGCCTGAATGCCCTGTCCGGCATCGACCAGAAGAAGCACGCCTTCGCACGCTGCCAGGCTCTTCGAGACTTCATATGTGAAGTCCACATGGCCGGGCGTGTCGATCAAATTCAGGGTGTATCCCTTATGCTTGATTCGCACCGCGCGTGCTTTGATAGTAATGCCGCGTTCACGCTCCAGGTCCATGTCGTCAAGGATCTGATCGCGGAACTCACGCTGAGAGATAGCGCCGGTATGGAGGAGCAAGCGGTCGGCAAGTGTGGATTTACCGTGGTCGATATGCGCGATAATGGAGA
>CAZMMY010000015.1:0-3400 GCA_964567495.1 uncultured bacterium | reverse complement strand
ATTGCCCCTGAGCCCTTTGATCGCGGCGCCCCTGTCCTGCTGGCCGAACACCGCGGTACCGGCCACCAACAGCCCGGCGCCTGCGTCAATACACTGCGCAGCCGTCTGCGCGTTCACGCCGCCGTCGACGGAAATAATGCCATTGAAGCCGCTTTTCTTGAGCTGGCGCGCCTTTTCGAGCTGGTCCGGCATAAAGGACTGGCCTCCGAAACCGGGTTCTACAGTCATGACGAGCACGAGCTGGGCTTTCTTGAGGTAAGGCTCAATCGCGGAAAACGGCGTGCCGGGACGGAGCGTGATGCCAGGTTTCGCGCCGAGAGACGCAATTTTATCGAGCGTTCCGGCCACATCCTTGCAGGCTTCGACATGAATGGTGATCCAGTCGGCGCCGGCTTTGCGGAAGTCTTCCACGTACTGAAGGGGCTCGTCGATCATAAGATGAACGTCCAGCGGCAGCCGGGTAACCTTTCGCAGGCTCTTGACCACAGGCGGACCGATCGTGAGGTTGGGGACGAAATGCCCGTCCATGACATCAACGTGAATGACGTCACAGCCTCCCTCTTCCACGTTCCGCACTTCCTCGCCCAGCCGCGCAAAATCTGCGGACAGAATACTGGGAGCTATCAGCACTTTACTCATGAATTTCCAATCCCTTCCTTATCTGGTTCTGCATTTTATCGCCCACCGGCCCGATCAGGGCAAAATGAAGGCGATTGGTGGTAAAAACCTTTCTTGCCACGGCGCGGACATCCTCTTCGGTCACGGACTCCACGCTTTTACGGATCTTTTCTTTGTCCGGCAGTTCCCCGCCGTCGACCAGGCGCTCACCCGCCCACATCAGGTGCTCGAGCGTGTCCTCAAGCGCCATATAGAGCTGGCTCATAAAATAGTCCTTGGCGCGGCGCAGCTCGCCCGGGGTGATTTTCTGCTTCCGCATTTTAGAAATTTCGCGGAGGATGAGCTCGACAGCCCTGGGCGACTTGGCCGCATCAACGCCAGCCGAAACGCTGACGCTTCCCGCATCCTGGTACATAGAGATACCGGATTTGATCTCGTAAGCCAAGCCCCTTTTTTCCCGCACTTCCTCGAACAGGCGGCTGGACATATTGGCGCCGAGCACGATATTGAGCACACCGAGCTTGTACCGGTCCGGGTGAAAACGCGGCAGGCCATGAAACCCCATGACAAAATGGGTCTGCTCCGATTTCTTTTCCAGGAAGCTGCTGCGCTTACCCGCCCGGAGCTTCGCGGGCGAAAAACGCGACACCTGGCCGGGTTTTCGCGCGCCGAAATGCGACCGGGCCAAGGCCACGACTTCATCATGCAGGACCGGCCCGGAGACGGTGACCACAATGTTTCTGGGGCTGTAATAGCGGTCCCGGTAAGCAAGGATTTCGCCGCGGGTCAGAGCGGTGACGGTCTCCTCTGTGCCCGCAATCGGCCGCCCCAGCGACTGGTCAGGAAACATGATTTCACTCAAAAGATCGTGCACGTGGTGTGACGGCAGGTCGCGATACATGCGTATTTCTTCCAGGATCACGGTGCGCTCACGCTCCAGTTCCTGCGCCGAGATTATCGCGTTGTTGACCATGTCGGAAAGCACATCCAGAGCCTTCGGAAAATGAGGCGCAAGCAGTTTCGCGAAATAACAGGTCGACTCCTCGCCGGTAAAAGCGTTGAGCGCCCCGCCCACGCCTTCGATCTCTTCCTTGATCCGGCGGGTAGTGCGCTTTTTGGTGCCCTTGAAAAGCATGTGCTCAAGCAGGTGCGAAACACCGGAAAGTTTCGGGGTTTCGAAACGCGCGCCCGCGCGCACCCAGACGGCCACGCCGGAAGATTCGCGCTCGCGCATGGGCACGGTCACTACCTGGAGACCGTTATCGAGTGTGGTTAAAAAATATTCCATCTTTCCTTACTTGTTCGAATGATAATCGATATAGTTCTGCAGAATCCGCTGCGCCGCCAGCTGATCACGCACTTCTTTGCGCCGCTCGCGGCTGACGTCGGCACTGATCAGCATGCGGTCGATTTCCCTGGTGCTCATGCGTTCGTCCCAGAAAATCCAGGGAAGCGGCACGGCAGACTGAAAAAACTCCACCTGCTCCCGCACGCGCTCCGCAGCCAGCCCCTCCCCGCCTTTCAGCATGGTTGGAAGACCGACGACGATTTTCTCCGGTTTGTACTCGCGGATGATTTTCTCCAATTCCGCAACCACATGCTTCCGGCTGGTGTACAAAATGACGGAATGAGGAAACGCTATCCTGCCTTCCTCGTCCGTATAAGCGATGCCTATTCTTTTCTGGCCCAGGTCGACACCGAGCAGGACTGCCATTAACTCTTGGCCGCCCTTACCATCTTGCCCACAAACGCGGCCACGGGCCCGGTCTTGCCGCCGGACTTGCGGATGGCGTCCACGATCGCGCTGCCAACAATGACGCCAGAACTCATCCTGGCAGCTTTTTTAGCGTGGTCGGGCGTCGAAACTCCGAACCCCACCAGCACCGGCTTGGCCGTCAGCCGTTTAAGCCCGGAAAGATTCTGCCGCATGTCAGCGGCCAGCCCCTTGCGCGCACCGGTCACACCCCGGAGTGAAACGTAATAAACGAAGCCGCCGCTGCGCCGGGTGATCATGCCCGCGCGCTTTCTCGCGGTCGTAGGCGCGACAAGATAAACCTGCGCAAAATCCTGCTTCCTGCACTGCGCGCTGAAAATCGCTTCTTCGTCAGGGGGAAGATCGGGAATAATCGCGCCGTCGAAGCCGGCAGCGCAGGCCTTTTTAGCGAATTTAGAAGGGCCGTAGCGGAACACCGGGTTGAAGTACCCGAAGAAAAGGATCGGGAGCTTAACACCCTCCTTGCGCAGTTTTGCCACCGTGCGGAACGCATCTTCCATGACAACGCCTTTTTTCAGGGCCTGTTCGGAAGAATACTGGATGGTCGGCCCGTCCGCGAGCGGATCGGAAAAGGGAAAACCGAGCTCGATGATGTCGACGCCCTCTTTCTCGAATTTCTTGATCAGCTCAGCGGTCGCAGCGATATTGGGATAACCAAGCGTCAGGAATGCGCAGAACACTTTTTGCTTTTTCCGGCCTGCGGCGGAAAGGGCGTAAATCAGGCGGTTCTGTTTTTTCATCCGAGGTATTCCTGCACCGTGTGGATGTCCTTGTCGCCCCTTCCGGAAAGACAGACGACCACAATTTCGTTCTTTTTAGTTTTAGGCATGATCTTCTTTAAATAACCGATGGCGTGCGCAGGTTCAAGCGCGGGCATGATGCCCTCGAGCCGGGTCAGCATCTGAAAGCCGGCCAGCGCGTCGCTGTCCGTCGCCGTCTCGTACTTCACACGGCCTGTGTCTTTCAAATAAGAGTGCTCAGGGCCGACTGAGGGATAATCCAGGCCGG
>CAZMMY010000014.1:0-12710 GCA_964567495.1 uncultured bacterium | reverse complement strand
CAAGAACACGCAGCAGGCCGTTAGCCCCCTAACTGAAACTTTTCGCCATGGCGCTGCTGATGCCCGCTTTTTCGAGAAACGCCTTGAAGCCATCTGCTGTTTTCAGGTTTTCGCGGTTCACTTCGTCGAGCTGCTTGATCAGAAGAACGATATCGGTAGCCGTGCGAACAAGGAGCTTCTGAACGGTCTCGTTCGCGGTGTCCTGCACGGAGGTCGCCACGAGGTTGAGCTTTTCCGGCTGGGCGCTCATGTCGAGCAGCGTCGTCATGGTCACGGAAACTTCGGTGCCGGTCAGTCGGGTTTCCTCGGCGGCAGCTTTGGCCACTGTTGCGCCGCCCTCGGTCAAAGGAACGAATTTCTGGCTGATGACCCGGGCCTGCCGCCAAACGCCCCGGTTTGGCTTTGTGGTCGTGTGGTGGACAACGACCACACGACTCACGACGCCGGACTCGCCGAGAGGCTGAATACCTTCAACGATAGGCATGACGTTCGTGGTCTCGGGAAGTGTGATAATAAGAGTTTCATCCTGCTTAAGCTCTTTTTCGAGTTTTTCAAGCGCGGCTTCATGCGCGGAGACTTTGGTTTCATCAAGCTCCACCACGATCGACCCGGCGGTAACGCCCGCCTCAAAAATACCGTATGGAATCATTCTTATTGAAACGACAATGCCGTCGGCTTCCCCTGCGCTGATTTCGGAACCAAGAATACCGGATGAATAGCCCTGCCTGACGCCGTCGGCGAAGTCCTGCGACTCGATGACCAGCATCATCTGAGGGACTTCGAGGCCCTGAAGGGGCTGCAGAATCCGGGTGTTAGCGGCGTCGATCTCGCCGGCAAGTGAAGCGACATACTTCTGGCCGGCCGCAAGAAGAGGCGCACTGTCACCGGGATTTTGCAGAAGAACGGGCGCGTTCTCGAGAATCCCCGATTTAGCGGCAAAACCGGCCGCACTTCCATCGAGCCCCGCACCGGCCGACTGGGACTTCTCGCGCAGTTCGGAACGTTTTACAAAAAGGTCCTGGGGCGCGTAGCCGGGATCGTTAGGCTCGGCGGCGGGACGGACGACCCGGAACCCATTGGCGTCTGTGACAAGCGCGCGTACGAGCCTGGCCTTGGCAAGGTATCCGTCTTCATCCGCGAATTCTTCCGCGGTGAAAATCACAAAGCGCGGATTATTGCTTCCCTTCTCGTAATAATAACCGTGGATCTCTGTATCGGCTTCAGGCTGCTCGCCGTTCGAACGCGATGTATCGTCCTGAAAATAGAACACAAAGTCAGGCTCACCATCCCGCCCATCGGTGCGGCCTACCAGGATATCCCCGGGGCGAAGGGTGCCGATAGCGTCCGTATCTTCATTGGCCCTGATCAGCGCGACCACGCCGGCGCCGCTCCTTTCAGGGCGTTCACGGTTGGTGACGGGCGTAATGTAACCATTATCTATGGCCGCGACAAAATCTCTGAATGCCCGTTCCATGCCCCTCTCCCGTTTCTTTTCAAGCGCGCTCGCCAGGTCTTCAAGAGCCTCTTCTCCCACGCTGTCCGCCAGGATCGGCTCCATTTCAGTCAGCATGGCGCTCATTTCGAAAACTTCATCCTTGGCGCGGAACTGGAGGATCTCGATTTTGCCGTAAAGGGCCGCAAGGTAGTCGTATGGGGTTTCCGCCTGGGAATAACCAAAAACAGCTCTGGAAATTTTCCATTGCCAGCGGTTCTCCGGCACAAGTTTCGGGTCGATCTCTTCAGCTTGCGTCAGAAACGCGTCAAGAGCCTCAAAAACGTCCACAGAGACCTGGGAAAGAAGCTCGGCTTCGTCCGGTGTGGCCGGGATAAAATCAAAGAGCGGCGTCATGCCATTGCTGACCGCCTTGCCTATATCCGTGAGGCGTTTTTTGAGGTTATCACGCGTAAGCCCTTCAGTAGCGGTCTTGATCTGGGTAATCACGCCCGTTGTGTCTTCATCACCATTAATACGGTCAGCGGCTTTCTGGAGCGGCGCGCGAACACTCGGGGCAGCGGCCTCGGTTGCGGGAAGGCTGATGCTCGAACTGTCATCTCCAATCGCAAGTTCATCCCCGTAATCGACAGCTTCGAGGTCATCAGCCGCCGGCGTGGGAGCCTCAAGAAGGATTTCTATGGCGTCATATCCGCCTTCGCTCCGCATCATGCGCTCCAGAGCCTCATCACTGACATCGATACCCGACATGTCGAGATCATCCTCCGCGCGGGCAACAATCTTGGGAGTGCTGCTCGGAATCTTTTCCATGGCCGCGTTGACATTATCCGCGACATCGGATGGGGTCGTGGATTCATCGGCCACTGCAAGATAACTCAGAAGAGAAGACCTTACGGCATCCATATATTCAGCGGCATCCGCGTCCGTATCAAGCTTCAGTTCGACGGTAATGCCGTAAGGAACGGCCTTAGTCTCAAGGCTCAGAATAGCGTCTTCTTCGTCCGTGCTTTTCCATTCGAAATCAAAATGGATCTTGATGCGCACGTTACGGTCTTCGGCGTCGTCGATCCTTTCCATGTCAATGACCATCACGTCGCCAAAACCGTTGTTATCGCGGCTAAGGCCGCGTATAACAATACTCGAGGGATCGAACCCAAGCTTCGGCGCTTTCTTCTTCTCATCTTTCTTCATCACTTTGCCCGCCTTCCCGGCAAGGAAAGCCTCGAGAGACGTTTTCATCGGCTGCATGTCGGCCGCGAATTCTGCGGCCCGATTGGTGATCGCGCGCTGGATGCTGCCCGCAAAATCCCCCAAATCAGCTGGGTTCTTGACGTCCTCCACAACCGTAATGGTCGTTTCTGATTTGTCCGCGTCCGTCACGCGCGTCACTGTAACGCTGACTCTTTTGACCTGGGAAAGGTCGGTGACCGGAGAGCCATCGGCCTGGACGGGCGTGACCGTGATTTTATAAGTGTGCCCGGTAGAAGCGACAGGCTGCATGGCGGTATATTCAATAGTGGGGCGAACGACCGGGTCCCCCTGTTCAATGGTCTCATCGGGTTGAAGGGCTCCATAGACCCTTGCTTTCGTAAGAAGGTTAAAGAGCCCAGGCGCGCTGACTTCACCTGCCATGTAATTGCCAAGGCCTTTTACGATGCGGTCATGGATGGCCTGGGCGCGTTCAGCGGTTGCAACGTTCAGGTTGAAAGTCACGGTGAAGTTTGCGGCTTCAAGGCCGGTGGCAGCGTCGGCTTCCCGTTTTACGGTAACTTCGACTGTAATATTGCCGTTAGGCGTGACCCTGGGCTCTGTCCTGACAACTGCGCTGCCAACCATCGCAAGACCTGTGACCGGGCTTTCAAGAGGCGCAAATTTGACTTTCGCAGAAGCCGCCGGAGCCTCTTCAGGAGGCGCATCATCCGGAGTCGACTCTTCAGCTCCCACGGCATTGAGGACCAGCGTCACATAGGTTTCACCGCCGAACACATGTTCTCTTTCAAGGCCGACGGTCCGGTTTTTATCATCGAGAACACCGATAGCGGCCTCGCGGTCCGCTTTCTTCACGAGCAGGCCCTGGACTCTTTCTCCCGTCAGTTCGCCGTCAGCGTTCTTGACCTGGAGCATAAAAAGCGTTACGCCTTCGGCGTTATAGTTTTTCCGCATCCTCACACTGACCGAACCGTGAGGCGGAATCTCTCCACCTCCATACATTCTCATAATGTCGCGCAGGCCAGGCACGGTTTCGCTGGCGCCATCGGGGCGTTCAAGGCCTGAGCGAAGCACATTAATTTCCGGGCGGTACGGAGCGAATTCGTAGGCGGCCGTGTCTACTTCAAATTTCGCTCCTTCGCGCGTAACGGTCAGAATATAGTAGACCTTGTCTCCATTCTCATTCACGCCCACAAAATGATAACTACGCTCTGCGAGCCCGTCCCAGCCGTCAGCGGCAACAGGCGCTGCGCGCAGATGGAGTTTTGTGACCTTGTCGGCGGTCAGACGGCCTTCGATATTCAGCCTCGTGGAAGCGTAAGCTTTCTTGAGCAGAGCCTCATCGTTGGGATGCTGTTCGCCCTCAACTTCAAAAACGGGTTTAAAGGGTGATTCTTTTGCGTTATCCGTCACAGCCCCTTCCGCATCAGGCGCAGGGATCTCTTCCTGAATCGGAACCGCGCCTGCGAGGCGCCGCGCCTCAGTCCTGCTCGCATTCAAAAGCTGAGTGCCCATGCCCTTCGCGATAATCTGGTCAATCAGCGTCCCAGCTTCGCTCGCATCGACCAGCTGATTGCCCTCCAGGGCGCCGATAGTGCCGCCGGCCTGCGTAATCAGATTAATCTGATTAGTGTTTATGATTTGGATGGACGGCTCTCCGCCATCAGCCGGGTACACCAGCGCATAGTATGAAATCACACCGCTTGAAAGACTGGTCCTCACCCGGACAGGGAAATATACGACCCCGGCATCGTTTCTCACGTAATCCAGCCCCATCCTTACCTGGCTCGCAGCACCCGCCCTATCCGAGCCAGTCAAAGTAGCGCCATCAGGAAGGGCCGTCACCTGCGGGGCAGCAACTAGTTCTTCGGCTTCACGCTCCATCCGCCGGCGGACCTCCTGAATACCGAAAACACGCGCAACTGGGGAATAAGTCCCTGCTGAATCGGGAAACCTTTCGGCCAGCTGATCAGCAATAGTGGGCGCAGGGTCGCGTTCCTTCAGGCGTTCGCGAATAAAGTCTTCGACACCGGAAACGGTCAGCATTTCAAAGCCCTGCTCGCGGGAACTCAGCACATTGCGAACTTCAGAACGGCGCACAGGCGCTAATGGCTGAGCCGCCTCATCAATTCTTCTGACGTATTCAAGGCTGCGCGCGTAGACGGACCGCGCATCGCCGTTTGTCCCGAATATGCCGCCAAGTTTATTTGTACGAACATATGACGCAAAGTTCTCAAAAAAGGATAACGCGAAATCTCTCAGCACAGGCGGATTAAATTCCCTGAGGACACGGTACCCATCCTTGTCCCGCAGGCCGCCCAGCTGAAATGCAAACATAGAAGCTGAATCGTAAATGAAGTTAGCGACCCGCTCCCTGGATGCGGCGTCCGGCGCCCTGAACTTAACGAGCGCCGGCAATACGGTCGCCCCTAAAAATCGCGCGCTTGAGTCCGAAAACCCATACTGCACGTCAAAAGCCTGCTTCGCGTTGTAGGACCAGCGCTGAAATAAAATTGTCGCTTTTATCCACATCGACGCGATCTGAATCAATTCACCAAGATTCTGCGAGGTGATCAGCGAATCTGTGGAATTCGACACTCTCAACTGGGCCGACCTGCCGCTCCACGCGTTCAGCACGCTTGTACGCTGAGCCAGCATGAAATCCTGCATTTTTTTCTGCAGCGCAGCTAGTCCCGCGTCAATACGGCTATATCGCGGCTCCAGATCAGCCCGCACCGCTCCGCTGCTCTGCCCGACCTTGTAAGAAAATTTTATGCTTTCCAGCGCAGCTGCCGTCTGGTTCAAGCGATCCCATGTCTGGCCAAAAGAATCCCAGGCCTGCTCCCCGGAAATGTCAACGCGGTCAAGACGAACATTTTCCACCTGAGCGTACATGCGCTCGGCATCTTCGAGGGCTTTAAGGGCTAGCCGGTCATTTTCACCCGCAGGAGTCTGCCCTGAGTCCGCAATCGTACCTGCAGCGGTCGCTGCGGAGCCGGGCAGGGTTTCACGTCTCATCCTCGCAAGCTCTTCCGTGGTCTTAATACGGGCCAGACCGCTTTGTGCGGCAGCCGATAAGCTGGCCGCCCGCATTTCCGAGCGCCGCGCGCCGTTCAGCCCGGCCAGCACTCGTCCCGCAAGGGTCTTGTAACGCTCCGCGGTTCCCTGCGGGGGCTCGACTGTTGCAATAAGAAGAGAGCCTGTAGCCGCCTGCGTCTCATTGTGAAACGCGTCGAGAACTTTGATTACAGGAGCAAGCTTGGCCTTAAGCGCCGGAAGCCTTCCCAGATCGTCCAGCAGGCCCACCACTTGGAAATAAAGAGGCCAGAAGCGGGTCTCTTCGGATTCCTGTACATTCAGGAGAATTTCCTGCGCCTTCAAGTCTGTGAGCGTCTGCCTGTCTTCCTCGTTGAGCCGCAGGCTGAAAATAAAATAGTTCATGGCCTCGATTACGTCTTTGAGCGCCCGGATCTGCGCGGCCCTGTCGTTGCCCGCGGCCTGACGCACGGCATCGAGGAGCTGTATCTGGCTGTCAAAAGGAAATTCAAGGTTACCCAGGACGTCGATCTGATCGCCCGACTGCTCGAGGGACTTAATGGCCAGCCCTGCCGCTCCTATGATTTTACGCGCCGTCATGCCGGGATTTTCGCTCACATAGCCGTCGGCGACGCCGTCGCGAACGGCCCGGAATGCGGCGGAGCGAGCCCTGTTGTTATCGAAACCGGGATATTTTGCCCCGAGCAGGTCACCGCTGAAACTGAGAAGCGTATCGCGCGTCTGTGCCGGCGCGCGGACTTCAGAACGACGGATCTGAACCACCTCCAGCGCCGCGCCAACGATTTTTTTGGCTATGAGCACTTTTAGTTTCTCCAGATATTCTTTTTGCTTTCCGTTCGTGGTCGGCTTCGAGGAGAGCTTTTTGATCGCGTCAAGAATAGCCCGGCCGTCGTCCTTTAGCTTATCGACAAGAACATCCTCGGAGGCTTGGACGCCTGCCTCTCTTTCAATATCGGCGTAGGGGTCCGCCAGAGCGCTGGCGATTCTGTTCAGGCTCGTCTCGGGAGGAACATTAAAATCTATAGTCAACCTGGGGCGATTGGCTGAGCGCACGCTCGCATTGATCTTCCCTCTTCGTTGACGGTCCTGATAATTACGAGCCGCACGAGCGCGAACAAGTTCTGCGTTTCTCAAATCTTTCGCATCAGCGGCTATCACAGCTTTCAGCATTTTAATGGTTTTTTTCCGCACCCGGTCGCTGCCAAAAATACCTCCGTCCTCCGTCTCGACCATCGATACAAACGCGTCCACTCCGGCGTTTTTTCGGGCTGCGATTTCCGTAAGCGCGTTGATCTCTTCCAGCGTGAAGCCGTTTTCGTCAAGGGCCTTGATGATATCAACAGCGCGCTGCGCATAATAAGCGGCGTTTCTCTGTCTCGACCCACGGATGACCCAATTCACACTTTCCGGTTCAGCACCCTCCGGCCTCGGCATGATCCTGGCGAAAGTCCTGCCCCCCTGAATGTAGAGATTCAGATAAAAACCTATCAGCTGCTCTTTGATCGTTTCGACAGCAGAAGCACCAAGAGCGCCGACAGACACGAGCCACGCGGTCCAGGAACGAACTTCGTTCAGGAAAGACACTCCTGCATCGTTAGAATCAAGGGTCTTAAGCGTGAAATCAACGTGGAGCGCTTCGTGCATATGATGATCAAGGTGCGTATTGCGGTCTTCAGCCACACCGAAGATCAGCGCCACTCCCATACCTGACGCACCGCCATGAACAGAAAATTTAACGCCGCCGGCCTCAAACATATTAGAGAGTCCGAATTCTCGCCTCCAGTAGACCGTTCTGAACTGATTATTAAAACGCGCCCGCTTTACGGCTGAGCGGATATAAGCGATATCGGAATCGGAAAGCTCACTCCCCATGTGCCTGATGATAACGGCGGCAAGGTAATCGCGGGCCTGCCTCTGCATTTCCGGCTCATCGTCATTATTCAAGTGCGAGAGAATAACCTGGCCGCGCTCAAGGCTGGCCGTCCTCAAACTAAGCCCGTAATGAACTGCGGAGGGCCCCACGATACCGGCCTTCGCAAGCGCCGGGCTGCCGAACTCGGCGAATGTTTCTTTCTGATCTTCCGTTGCTCCGGGCTCCAGCACAAAACGTGAGTGGATTTTAGCGACGACTTTAAGCAGGTATCTGTCGATATTACGGGGATTGCCGTCGGGCGCAGGCATATAGGGCACCCGCTGCACTGCGGCTTTCGCGGCTTCCATAATCACCGACGCCTGTTCGATCGAAGTAATCTTGGAAAATTTCATCGGGGAGAGGTAAAGCTCACGAAGAATCTCTTCAGCCTCATCCAGCCGGCCCGACTCAGCGGCTTTCCCCAGCCGGTAAAGACGGGAAAGAATGTGCGTTTCGTTCAGGGGTTCTCCGTCTCCATTGACAGGCTCAATAAGATTGGCGAGAGTCCCTTTAATCGGCTGATATCGCTCACCACCAGGGTGCCGGCGCTCTGCGATCGTGTGCAGAATCACGCTCATGAGCGCAGCAACACCGAGCGTCACGATAAGGAACGAGCCGATCGCAAAAGGGCCGCCGAGAATAAGAGAAGGAAGTAAAATCTTCAGACCTACCCAGGCAAACGTCCCTGCAAGCACCATTAGAAAACCGTGAGCCATGTCTTCTAAATATGGAAAATATGATAACCCGTACCCATCCATCCGTGCCTGGAACATGCGCACGACAGCAAAAATAGCGGCAGCGCCCATCGCGAGGGGCACAAAGCTCAGCGCAAGAAGCCCGCCCGTCATCAGCCCCGAGTAAGCATATGCAAAAAATGCGATCACGAAACCCGCAAGAACAGCGATGTCGACAAAGGCCCTTCGCAAAACCCGAAGGCCTTTTTCAACAGGTTCGGGAAGCTGGCGAAAAAGAGCGGAGACATCCGTCTGCCAGATGGATTTTCCCTCTTTTTTCGCGTCACGAACCTCGGAGCGCGCCTGCATCGTAAGGTCACCGGTGATTTCTGAAACCGGGAGGCCTGATAAATCCGCCGCAATGTCGAGGGGCACTACTGCACCTGCATTAGCTGACACCTCGAGACGCAAAGCTTCCGTAATTACGTCAAGTCTTTGTATCCGCGCCTGCAGTTCTGCCGCCCTTTGCTCCATAGATCGCAGACCGCTCACAAGCTGCGCCCGCTGTCCCAGCTGTTCTTCTGTAAGGTAAGTATCTTTCAACCTCGCAAGCACGTCGCGCGTTTCGGCAATAATCCCATCGAGCTGCCGGCTCGCCGCTCGCACAATTCTGCCTCCCCCGGCCAACGTCTTTATCTCACGATTAACGTAGACAGGGTTGATATCAAGAAATTGGGTAAACTTCATAATAAGAGGATTAATCCGGCGAAACGCCTCCGTAATAAGGCGAACGTTTAATTCCCGTGCGATTTCCGCCCTGACGGCATAAAGGGCCGCCGAGCCCTGGTCATCCCCCACGATCGCATTAACGCGTTCGAGAACCTGCAGATTCGTATCTATCGCAGCGCCAAGATCTTTACCGGCAAGCTCGGCAATCTTTACATCGAGGACTTTTTTGATTTCAGACAGACTTGACCCGTCCGCCGCTTCGTCCAGCGCGGCGATACGCGCATAAAGGCGCGGCTCGGAAACCGTCTCGAACCCCATGGGCTGCCATTCACTGCCCGCCAGAACTGGCTCGCCCCCGAACGTCATGGGATTCCTGGCGCTGATATTGCGGAACTGCCAAACCCTGCGGCCATTCTGCATGACATAGCGAACCTGCATCTGGGCCGGGCTGATTTTCGCAAAATCCGCCTCATTCGTGGACGCAGTCATTTCGGGGCTAATAACGGCGAAGTGGGCATACGTAGCCGGATCGGCCTCTAAACCTTCCGTTTTGGGGCTGGTCCCGAGCGTCAGCACCTGTCCCGGCTTCAAATCAAAGGCGCCGCCCTTCAGCCCCATGCGGAAGCCAATGATATTTCCCGAGGCCCAGAACTGGACCTCAGTATTAAGATTGTCAGCAAAACCAGCGACGGCATCCACCCTGCCTACCGGGCGCATTTCGGAGCGAAGCACCCGCCTCTGGAAGAAACCCGCCGTATCGGTCAGCGCCCTGTTAACTTTTCTTGCCAGGGTCGGCACATCGGTCTCAGCGCCTGCCTCGTCTAACCGTCTAATATAATTCCGCGCTTCCTTTTCATAAACCCAGGGCTCGCCGTCCAACTCATTGGTGTTCTGACGAATCGCCCGCTCAAGCGCTTCCTTGGCATTCTCCACCTTCAGCCTGATCAGAAAAATATTCGCAAAAGCGAGCGTGTCCTTCACCGGCCTGACCCTGCTGCCGGCAATCAGATCACGGAGAAGTTCTCCCGCACGCAGTGCGATCTCAATATTGTCGCTTTCTCCATAGTTGTATATGACGCCTCTCAAGACGGCAGCTGCTTCCTCGACGGTCTCGAACGGCCGGACAGAGGCTGTTTCCCTTAGCTCGGAACGCTTTGCACGGGCAAGGAACAACGCGGCATTGCGAAGGGCTTTATTCGCATTATCAACCAGCGCGGGTACATCGCTGGTCTGGATCGCCCTACGGAGAACACCTACATAATTAAGGGCCTGGGCAAGAAGAGCCGGATCCCCGATATCGGGGTCACGGTTGGCGTCGACGATTTCCTGTACCATGCCGAGGACTTCTGCGACCTGGAGCCTGATTAAAAAGATGTTAGCGAAAGCCATGATGTCCGCCGAACGCCTTGTTTGATCACGGAAGGCGGCGAGAAGGGCTTCCGCTTCGGCCGCTGTGGCAGGGGCGTCCGCGGCGTATGCCTGAGCCGCGAATCGCAGATACTTTTCCATGGTTGCCGGGTCGGTGACGGCGGTAACCTGCACCGGCCGCATTTCAGACCGTTTTTTCAGGATTTGAAGGGTTTCGTAAGACATGCCTCCAGGCGCATAAACGCGGAACTTTTCACGGAGAGCCTTAAGGAATGCCAGCTCAAGTGTATTGGTCGTTCCCTTCATAAGACCTTCAACCATCCGCATCATGGCCGTGGCATCTTGAGTGACCTTTTGGCTCAGGGCGGCGTTTTCCACCGACCCCTTGGCGTAAACCTGCTTGTAAAGCCCCGCAAGATACTGGGCATAGAGGGCCACGTTTTTCTTGGCCCACGCTTCCGCGTCGGCTTCTGTTACGCCTGCTTTCGATACTGCAATTTTGACCTTCTTGCTGAATTCATCTTTTAAAGTTACGGGACGCAGCGCAAGAAGCTGGGCGGAGACATCTTTCGTTCCCTTAACAGTCCGCGCAGGCGGCGTCTTTTCTTTCGTGCCTTCCCGCGCTTTACGCCTGGTTTCAGCGCGTTCTTGCAGCGCAACCAGAAAACGGTTCTGGGAGAATGCGTCATTCCCGCTCGCCTTGGTCAAAAGCGCCCGGGCTGCCGTCACGGCAGCTTCCAAAGCCGCAGCCCTTTCTTTTCCGCTTGCAGTCAAAAGATTCTTGAAGCCTGGCACGATAACCTCGCCCGTACCTGAATCCACGACACCGTCCTGAAAATGCTCGAGACCGTAGCCCAGAGCGACATACTGAAGCATGAGGTCCTGAATTTCCTGTCCCGACATGCCGCCTTCATTTTTGAGAGCAAACACTATATCAACAATCGCTCCGCCGTTCTTTTCAAGCCACTCCTTCTGCTGCTGCTCAACCGGTTTTTTGGATGAAGGGTCAACCGGAATCGAAGAAAGGTCGCGGCCGCGGTTATCCACGTAACTGTCAGGGTAGTAGCCAGCGATTTCTCCTTTTATGTGGCGGCGAGTCCACCAGCCTGTGTTACCGGTTTTGAATGGGTAAACAACCCAGGCTCTGATTTCTTCAAACATTGCCACGCTGGCGTTCTCGCGCGGCAGGCCTGCGTTATAAACTTCGAGGTGCGCTCTCTCATGCCACATCGTGTCCCGGTTACCTTCACGGTTGTTGGTCCCCAGCGCAAGCGCAACACCCCAGCCGATTCCGGCCGCACCGCCTCTGGGTATCTGCACGCCCGCTACGTCACCGAGCGCCCCGCTAAGCCTCGAGGCATCCTTCCATACAATCGTGCCGGTTTCATTGTCCACACGTGCGTAGTTAAGGCCTTCGTCAATAGTTGCGATCTCAGCGGCTGAGTAGCGGTCTTCCCGGATAATGATAGTCCTCAAGAATTCGCGGGCTTGCCGCTGTTTGGCGCGGTCAAGGTCGTTATTCAGCTCGTTCAAAATCAATCTGGAGCGAGTGCCAAACGCGTCTCTTACAGTCTTTAAAAATGAACGGATATTTGAGTCAGACTCGAGTTTTGTAAATTTTTTCTCGCGCATGACATCCCTGAGCATTTTGTAATAGGCCTCCACGAGGTCGGCGAACTGAATCTCGGCGTCGGGATCCAGATAAGGCATTCGCAGGATCATACCTTCGAGTTCCCTCGCCAATACAGCGGCGTCCTGCAGATTGGTCACACTTTTCCTGTCAGTTCCCGTACGTTTCGCTTCGGCAAGAACCTTTATCTTTTCAGCGGCTGTTTTCGAGTCTCCTTTTTCGGCCAGCTGAGCGAGCTCGTAAATAAGGGCCCGTATATGGCCAGACGGAACGAGGCTATCGCCGGCATCGCGAGGAGCTTCGAGAGGCTCAAGATCGATGACCAGTTTTTGGTATATCGTGTGCTGCGGATGCCGGTAGTGAAACCACAAATGCTGCAGAGCAAAAAGAAATGAAGCAAAAAATCCCGCAATAACGATGCCCTGCGGCGTCGCGATGAAAGCTACCGCGAAAGGTCCGCTTACGGCGATGGCCAGTCCCATGACAACGGCATATGTAATGCCCACCGTGATCATGATTTCCTTAAAAGTCGTTGTCCAGTTGCGCTCGATGCCCTTAATCCTCCTGTCAACGTCAACGAGCAGCGATACGCCGAGGCCCGGTATGACTATCGCCCCGAGAACCACAGCGAGCGTCATGACAATAACCATGGGCCAGCCCGCCGGCACGATGGCAGCC
>CAZMMY010000013.1:0-12895 GCA_964567495.1 uncultured bacterium | reverse complement strand
GGCATCACCATGCCCATTCGGGAGAACAAGGTCACGGCCATCATCGGCCCTTCCGGCTGCGGCAAGTCTACCCTTCTGCGCTGCATCAACCGCATGAACGACCTGAACCGTGACGTCTCCACACAGGGCCAGATCACGGTGCACGGCAACCCAATCTACGGGAAAAGCGTCGACCTGGTCGAACTGCGCAAACAGGTCGGCATGGTATTTCAGCGTCCGAACCCTTTTCCGCTGTCGATTTACGACAATGTGGCTTTCGGACCCAGGCTCCACTACCAGAAATCCAAAAAGCAGCTGGATGAGATCGTGCGCAAAAGCCTGGGTGCGGTCGACCTCTGGACCGAGCTGGCCGACAAACTGAGCAACCCTGCGCTTTCCCTTTCCAGCGAACAGCAGCAGCGCCTGTGCATCGCGCGTCTGATCGCGGTGGAATCGGACGTGCTCCTGATGGACGAGCCTTGCTCCGCTCTGGACCCGGCCGCGACACAGAGAGTGGAAGAGCTGATCCGCGAGCTGACGCAGAACTACACCATCCTGATCGTGACCCACAACATGGCGCAGGCTGCTCGCCTGAGTGACGAAACCGCTTATTTTTATCTGGGCGAACTGATCGAAATGGGCCCTACGGAAAAAATTTTCACGACGCCTTCGCGGAAAGAAACGGAAGATTACATCACCGGCCGCTTCGGCTGAGCCTCTCCGCTTCAAATAAAAAAGCCGCCCTTAAAAAGGCGGCTTTTTTTATGCCCAAAATATCCGCAGCTTAAACGTGCTTGATAACTTTAGGAAGCGTAATGATGAAAGACGTCCCCTTCCCAAGCTCGCTTTCAACACGAATGTCCCCGTAATGCCCTTTGATGGTTTTGTCCACGATCAGAAGCCCAAGCCCCGTTCCTTTTTCGCCTTTGGTTGAAAAGAAGGCCTGAAAAATGCGGGCCTTAACCTCGTCGCTCATGCCCTTCCCGTTATCTTCGATCCGGATTTCATAGCGCTCCGCATCCAGCGGCTTGGCCGTGATTCTGATATAAGATTTATCTTCCTTGTCGCAGACCTCGATCGCATTTTTGACCAGGTTCAGGATAGCCCGGTAAAGGGACTTCGGCTCGCCGTAGACCGTGCCGAGCGAAGGGTCGGCTGTGAAGTCGAGCTTTACCTGCCACTGCTCCGCCTTGGGCAGAACGTCGGCCCGGAGCTCGTCGAAAAGCTTCTGCAGCTCGATCGGCTGGGGCTGGATCTTGTAATCTTTGGTCAGGCTCAGGATTTCATAAGTGAACCCGTCCATTTCCTTCAGCGCCTTCTCGATGCCCGCCGCGCCGCGCTCCAGGCTTTTTCCTTCCATCTTTTTAAGGCCGATCTTCAGGAACTCATGCGACAGCGAAGCCAGCTGCAGGATGTTCTTGAGCTCATGCATGACCGCGCTCATGGTCTGCCCGATCGTGGCCAGGCGTTCCATGCGCAGGTTGTCTTCAAAAAGGAAAATGTTTTTAAGTGAGGCCGCGAGCTGCGAAGTCAGATCGGAAGCCAGGGCCACGTCCTTCTCATTGAACTTTTCCGCTGAGCCGTTTTTGGAAAAGCAGGCAACGCCCAGCGCGCTGTTGCGCACGATCAGAGGAATATAGGCTTCGCCTTTTTCCAGAAGGTTTTTACCGTCATGAAGGGTCCGCTGAGCTGTGGCCGCAATATCCGCCGGCGCATCGCCGCCGGAATCAGCCTCCTGCCAGAGTTTGTCGTTATTACCCGCCAGAAACAGCCATGCCTTTTCAGCGCCTATAAATACCGAAGTACTTTCGAGGAAAAAATCGCAGAGGAGTTTTTTGTCTATGAAGGAGTTGTAGACCTTGCCTATTTCAGCGGCGGCCTGGAAATCCTTTTCACGGTCCTGCAAAGCGCCCTGCCTTGTGAAATGTTGCTAAACCGTACGTATCTTAAAGAGTAGCCGCCCTTTATACGGATTGCAAGCCGGAGAGGAAGATAGCTGAAAGGCCCCTATATCCAGGATTTAAACCAGAAATGGCCCTCAGCCCAGACCTGGGGCACGGGATAGCCCGAAAGAAGCGGGTACCAGTAGATGAACATCAACGCCACAAGGCCCAGATAGACCCCTGCCGCATAACGGCCTGTCCTTCCGCTCTTCCACATCAGGTTGAGACACCAGGCCAGGCCAAGCGCGGTAAACGGCGTGGCGGAATAGAAATAGTGAAAGAATTTTACGCGGCTGATAAACGCCCACGGCAGCCACTGCGACAGGAAGCCCAGCAATATAAAAAGCGAAACCCTGTCTTTATTGTCCATGGCGCGCAGGGCCATATAAAAAGCGGCGGGAATGAAAACCCAGAAAATGGCGGGGTTGCCGATGCACATGATGTCGTAGGCCAGGTCTCCCGCTCTTTCGCGGAAATACCAGATGGGCCGGATCAGGAGCGGCCAGCTCCACCAGGCGGAGCCGTAAACATGGCCTTCTTTCAGGTTCCAGTGATACGTCAGCATGGTGGTCTGGTATTTCCACAGGCCTTTCCAGCCGTAATTTTTCAGGAGTGTCAGCACGATATGGCCCGCGACGTAAATCACGAGCGTGATCAGGATCATGACCGCAAACCCGCCGAAGAGCCGACCCTTGTCCGGAATTTTTTTCCACCGCGGTACAAGCAGCATGCCCATGACTGCAAGGACGCCCAGCCCCACCCAGCGCGTGGAAGCCGTCAGGCCGAGGAAAACGCCCGTCAGGAGGAGGGAAAGCAGCGTTCTTTTCTCTACGTATTTCAGAAAAAACCAGAGTGAAAGCAGCATGAATAAAAACATGGGTGTGTTCAGCATGGCAATGCGCGACTGAGTGAAAGAAATGCCGTCCAGCGCAAGCAGGAACGCGGCGGCCCAGGCGGCCCCGGAACTCCTGAAAAGCCGTCTCGACAGGAAAAAGAAAAGGATGATGGAGGCAGTGCCGCAGAGATAGGAAGAAAGGCGCCAGACCCAGGATTTGTCGCCGAAAAGCTTGATGGAACCGGCCATAAGCAGCTTGCCGACGGGGGGGTGTGCGGTATCCGTATTGCCGCTCAGGGTCAGAAATTCGCGCGCGGTCTTTACGTGATAGACCTCGTCATAGTACACCTTATTGGGGAAATCGAGCCTGTACCCGTAAAGAAAGAGAAGCCCCAGGATCCCGAGAAACCCTAATATCCTGCCGCGCGTCATGAGAGAATATTACCGGATTTTTTAATCCTTTCAAGGGATGGATTTCCGGCGGTTTTTACGTTATCATGCGGCCTTATGAACCTGGGCCGCAAAGAAGTCTTCAACCTCAAAAGCGATTCTGCCGCGCTCAAGCCCCTGCGCGAACAGCTGCGGGCTTTGCTGGCGGGAGCGGGTTTCGACGATAAAACCGTGGAGTCCCTGCTGATCGCCATATGCGAGGCCTTCACCAATGCCATCCGCCATTCCTATCATAACGAACCCGGTAGGGACATCCAGGTCACCTTCGAAGAGGCCCCTGACCAGATCACCCTGCGGGTCCGGGATTATGGCACCAAAATCAAGGTCCAGGAGATCAAGGAACCCACCTTACCCCCTGTAAAAGGGGGCGGCCTGGGCATTTATTTCATGAAGACAATAATGGACTCCTTGGAGTATAATACCGCCCACCCTGAAGGCAACGAGCTGATCATGGTCAAGCGTAAAGGGGCCCCGAAATCATGAAAATCCAAGTTAAAAAGACCGATGAGCAGGTGGACTGGGTCGACCTCGAAGGCGATCTCGATTTCCATTCATCCCCCGACCTCCGTCGGGAACTGACCAAGCTGGTAGAGCACCAGGCCGCCAAGGTCATCATCGATTTCAAGAAAGTCAGCTACATCGACAGCTCGGGCCTCGCGACTTTCGTGGAGCTTTTCCAGAGAATGAAACGCTACGGCGGAAAACTGGTTCTATTCAACCTGACTCCCGCCGTCCGCAGCGTGTTCGAAATCTCCAAGCTCGACAGCATTTTCAAGCTTGCCGGCTCTGAAAAAGAAGCCGTCAGCCTGCTCTCCTGAGCAGCTGAAATTCCCGTTTAAAAGGAACATTTCGAAATGATCACCCGCTTCAATACTTTTTTTGGAAAACTGGGCCAGGGCCTGCGCAATTCCTTCGCGGAAACTTCGCGTCTGGCCGCTCTCGGCGCAGAGGCCTTTTACTGGACTTTCCTCGCTCCTCTAGCGGGCAAAAAGAGCTTCCGCCGTGACGCCCTTTCCCGCCAGCTTTATTTCGTGGGCAATGAATCCGTTTTTATTATCTGTCTGGTCGGCATGGCCGTGGGCGCGGTGCTCGCGCTCCAGGCGGCCTATCAGCTCAAGCAGTTCGGCGCGGTCCTTTATACGGGCGCGCTGGTCAGTGTCTCAATCACCCGGGAACTCGGGCCCGTCATGGCCGGCATCGTACTGTCCGGCCGGGTCGGCGCAAGCGTTGCGGCCGAACTGGGCACCATGAAGGTACAGGAGGAAGTCGACGCCCTCATGACCATGGGCATTCCCCCGATTCCTTACCTGGTCGTCCCGCGCATCCTGGCTATGGTCATCATGCTCCCTGTCCTGACGGTGCTGACCGACGTAGTCGGCATTATCGGCGGCTACCTGATCGGCGTGGTCACACTGGGCATTCCGTCCGAGCTTTATCTCCAGGCAGGCTTCGACGCTCTTGTTCCAAAAGACATCCTGACCGGCCTTGCCAAAAGCGCGGTGTTCGCACTTCTGGTCGGCATTATTTCGACCTACCAGGGCCTTTCCGTACGCGGCGGGGCCGAGGGCGTAGGCAAAGCCACGACCCAGTCGGTGGTCTATTCCGTCATCGCCATTATCGTCGCAGACTGCGTCTGCACCGCGCTGTTCTTCTACGTGATGTAATATGGAAAACGAAAACATGACACCCAAACCCATTATTGAAATCAAGAACGTCCATAAGAGCTTCGGCGCCCGCAAGATCCTGAACGGCGTCGAGTTCAACATTTACCAGGGCGAAACGCTGGTCATCATGGGCGGCTCGGGATGCGGCAAGAGCACCATGCTGCGAGCTATCGTGGGTCTGATGCGGCCCGACGAAGGAAACATCGTGATCTTCGGCGGCGACATGGCCCATTCCCCCGAAGATAAGAAAGACGATATCCGCAAACGATTCGGCATGCTGTTCCAGGGTTCCGCCCTTTTCAACTCGCTGACCGTGGGCGAAAACGTGGCCCTTCCCCTTAAAGAACACACCAGTCTGGACCCCGAGATTATCAAGATCATCGTCAAGGTCAAGCTGGAGCTGGTCGGACTGACCGGCTTCGAAAACCTGAAGCCCTATGAGATTTCCGGAGGCATGAAGAAACGTGTCGCCCTCGCGCGCGCCATCGCGTTGGATCCGCAGATCGTGTTCTACGATGAACCGGGAGCGGGCCTCGATCCAATCACGGCCAGCGTCATCGACCATTTAATCATGGACCTGAGCAAGAAGCTCAAGATGACCTCCGTCGTCGTGACCCATGAGATGAAAAGCGCTTTCCGCATCGCAGACCGTATCGTAATGCTCAACAAAGGAAAGGTCGTGATGGTCGGCACGCCTTCCGAGATCCAGAACTCCGACCACCCGTACGTATCCCAATTCATTAATGGAGAAATCGATGGCCCCGTTAACTTTAAAGAAACAAGAGAAAGCTACCTCAAAGGAATCCTGGGTGACTAACGTCTCCCAGCCCTACTCTTCGCAGGAAGTCCGGGCCGGGTTTTTATTCACCGCCGCCGGCGTCATGCTTCTCGCGCTCCTGCTCCTGAGCGGCAAGTCCCAGCTCGGCAGCATGCAGCAGGTCGAGGTAAAATTCAATTACATCGGCGGGCTGGAAGAAAACGCTCCCGTGCACTTCGCGGGCCACAAGGCCGGCAAGGTCACGGACATCCGTTTCACTCCCAAGGAAGAAAGCCTGATCACAGTCAGGCTTGCGCTGCCCAAGGACGTCCCCGTCCACGCCGACTCACAGGTTTACGTTGACGCGCTCGGCTTCATGGGCGAGAAATATGTCGAAATCACGGCTGGAACCCCCGGTTCCCCTGTTCTCGAAAAAGGCACGGCGCTCCAAGGCACCGACCCTATGCCCGTCATGGAACTTGTTAAAAAGGGCACAGAGCTCATGGCGGAGTTTGAAAAGACCAACGCCTCGATGAACCATCTGATCGACGATATGGGCAAGCTCTTCAAGGATAACGAAGGCAACCTGGGCGATATTTTCACCAATCTGAACGCCTCTTCCGCCAACCTGAAGGAAATGACCCACGACCTGAAATACCACCCGTGGAAAATCATGAGGAAGGGAAAAGAGAAGAGCGCGAATGAAATCGCGGAAATCGAAAGAAAGAAACAGCAGGAAAAGCAGTAAGACTAGTCTTCTTTAAGCGCCGGGTGGCCGACCTGCTCGCGGTCCCTGGCCATGTAAATTTCGCGCGGCTTGGCGCCTTGGGCAGGCCCGACGAGACCTTCTGCTTCCATCTGGTCGATAATCCTGGCCGCGCGCGTATACCCGAGCCTCAAACGCCTCTGGAGATTTGAAGTCGAGGCCTGCCCGGTTTCCAGCACCACGGCAACCGCCTCATCAAAAAGCTCGTCCTTCTCACCCGCTCCACCGGCAGCCCCGCCGCCCGACTGCGTGGCAAGAATGTCCGGATGATAAACCGGCTTGCCTTGCTGGGCCACGAAATCCACCACACTGTTGATCTCATCGTCCACGATCAAAGACGCCTGACCGCGCGTGGGCTTGGAGTCGCCGGGCCGCATGAACAACATATCGCCCTTGCCAATCAGCTTGTCCGCGCCCGAAGTATCAAGCACGGTACGTGAATCGACTTTCGACGCGACCTTGAAAGAAATGCGGGCCGGAAAGTTGGCTTTGATCACACCGGTGATAACGTCGACTGAAGGGCGCTGCGTGGCCAGAAGAAGATGGATGCCGACTGCGCGCGACAGCTGGGCCAGGCGTGTGATTGCCGTTTCAACCTTGTCCTGCGCGACCATCATCAGGTCCGCGAGCTCGTCGATAATGACCACGATGTACGGCAGCTTTGCGGGAATCACATTTTCAGAACCTGCGTTCTCTTCCATCTGCTTGGCTGCGGATTCCGAAACAGGCCGGTTGTTGAACGCCTGGATATTGCGGACACCGACCTTGGCCAGAAGTTTGTATCGGTTTTCCATTTCCATGACAACCCAGTTAAGGGTCTGGGCAGCCTTTTTAACGTCGGTCACAACAGGTGTCAGCATGTGCGGCAATTTATTGTATACCGCGAGCTCAACCATCTTGGGATCGACCATGACCAGCTTTAAATCCGCGGGAGAGCATGAGTAAAGAAGCCCGATAATGATGGAATTCACGCAGACCGTCTTACCGCTGCCCGTTGTGCCTGCAATCAAAAGATGCGGCATAGCGGCCAGGTCGCCGATCAGCGTCTTGCCGCTCGTATCTTTACCGAGGACAAGCGGCAGCTGGCACTTCTTGGACGAAAAAACAGGCGAATCGATCAGCTCGCGCACGGAAACCATGCTGGCAACAGAGTTCGGAACTTCCACGCCAACCGCTGATTTTCCGGGGATAGGAATAATCAGGCGCACGCTGGCAGCTTTAAGCGCAAGCGCGATATCATCCGCAACCGCCGAGATAGAATTAACCTTCACGCCAGGCGCAGGCAGAAGTTCGTAACGGGTAATGACGGGCCCCTGCTCGACCTCGACCACTTTGACGTCGATTCCGAATTCAGCAAGCGTGTCTTCAAGTATCTTGGAATTTTCCTGAAGGTTATCCGTAGGTGCCGCGCTCTTGGCAGGCCGCTTCAGAAGGTCCAGCGGAGGAAACTTGTAGCCTTCCTGCTCCACGGAACCAACCACACCCTCCGAATGACGAGCTTCATCACCACCAGCCGTCTTGGCGGCGGGAGGCGCAACTTCTCTGGGCTTGGTGGCCACGGGCATGGTTTCCGCCGAGAGTTTCTTGAGAGCCTCGATGGCCGCAGGATCCGGCTCGGCAGCGGTCTTTTTAGGCTGCTTCTCGGCCTTTTCCGGCTTTTCAGATTTTTCAGAAATTTCGAGGTCGGGCCGGTATTGTTTTACTTTCAGCTGAACTTCAGGAAACACGCTCTTCGGCTCTTCCTTCTGTTTGCCCTGCTGCGCCTGTCGCGGCTGCATCTTCGCCGCGGCCGCGCGCTTCAGCTTCGCAATCTCTTCTTCCTCAGGATCTCTCTCCTTTGGCTTGCGGAATGTCATGATGCGGAAAATGTTGCCCAGCACATGCCCGAGCCCTGAAAAAATTCCCAGTATGACGGCCGCCGCGTCGGTCATGCGGCCGGCGACACGCTTGAAAAGCGGATAAATCAGGAAGTCTGTGGCGAGCAGCAGTGAAAGAAGCAGGCAGGAACCTGCAAGAATCGTGCTGCCCAGTGTACCGAAATAGCGAAGCAGGTGCGTGCCCGCCAGATACCCAAGCGCACCGCCCTGTTCAAAGCGGGCTTCAGGCTCCCCGTAAATCACAACCAGCGTGGAGGTCGCGAAAAGAGCAATAGCCAGGCCGGTAAATTTAAAAAATTTGCGTTCCGGCACACGCTGCAGGAAAAAGCAGCCTGCCCAAAGAAGGAAAAGAGCAGGAATGACCAGTGAGCTGACGCCGAATGCAAAGATCAGGCCGAAGGCCAAGTATGCGCCGACAACCCCCGTAACGTTGCGGATGGGCGAAGACGGCAGCGAGGAATAAAACGGAAGGTCTTCACGGTATAAAAATACCAGGCTTGCCAAGGTAAACAAGCCTAATAGAAGGAATAAAATGCCCCAGATTTCGTTCGTGCGTTCTTTTCGCATGGTCCTGCCTGCAGTAAGTGGTTTTTAAAGCCCGGTATGGCCGAAACCGCCGGCTCCCCGGAGGGTAACATCCAGATTATCGGCCACAGTCAGCTTTGCCTTAACCACTTCCGCCAGAATTGCCTGGGCGATCCGCATGCCGCGGGTCACGGTGAAATCTTCCTGGCCCAGGTTGGCGACGATGACCTTGACCTCTCCCCTGTAATCGGAGTCAATAGTTCCGGGAGAGTTCAGAAGGGAAAGGCCGTGCTTGATGGCAAGGCCGCTGCGGGGCCTGACCTGGATTTCTGTGCCCAGGGGCAGGGAAAAAGAAAGCCCGGTGGGGACCAAAGTCCTTTCACCGGGCTTTAATACTATCGGTTCATTGCAAGCGGCGAGAAGGTCGAAACCGCTCGAACCTTCGGTCTGATACGCGGGTAACGGAAGTCCCTCATAATGCGGAAGGATTTTAACCGCGACTTCAAACTCTTTCAAAATGCGCTCACCTGAAAAGAATTTTTACAGCTTGCCCGCTCTCCTGCCGTCAGGCAGGCGAATTAAAGCGGGCGTCGAACTAACGGCGCGAGCGGGAACGGCCGCCGCGGTCACCACCACGGTCGCCGCCGCGTTCTCTCGGCTGGTCGATCGGGTCTTTTTCCGCGTCAGCGGGAAGAGCGGGCCAGCCGCCTTCCTGTGCCTGCTTAATGCTCAGGCTGACTTTGCCGCGCTCGTCGATGCCGGTGACCTTGATGGGCACGATATCGCCGACGCGCAGGTAGTCGTTCACAGCCTTGACGAAACCTTCAGAAACTTCAGATACGTGGCAGAGGCCGTCGCGTCCCGGCAGCACTTCGATGAAAGCGCCGAACGGCATCAGCTTCTGCACTTTGCCGTGATAAATTTTGCCGATTTCCGGTTCTTCGGCGATGCCCTGGATGCGAGCGATCGCGGCTTCGGAAGCCTTGGCATCGAGCGACGCGATGAACACCCGGCCGTCGTCTTCGATGTCGATCTTGGCGCCGGTTTCTTCCACGATCTTGCGGATGTTCTTGCCGCCCGGGCCGATCAGTTCGCCGATTTTCTCGGGGTTGATCTTGATGGTCACGATACGCGGAGCATACTGAGAAAGCTCAGCGCGGGGCTCAGCGATCGCGGCCTTGATTTTTTCCAGGATCTTCAGCCTGGCCGCTTTGGCGTGCATGAAGAAATCCTTGAGCATTTCGTGCGTGACGCCGTCGATTTTCAGATCCATCTGGAGTGCAGTAAGACCTTCGCTCGTTCCGGCGGCCTTGAAGTCCATGTCACCATGGTGGTCTTCAACGCCCGCGATATCGATCAGGGTCTGCCACTTGTCGCCCTTGGTCACGAGGCCGAGCGCGATACCCGCGACCGGCGCCTTGATCGGAACGCCCGCGTCCATAAGAGCGAGCGTGCCGCCGCAAACGGTGGCCATGGAGCTGGAACCGTTCGATTCCATGATTTCAGAAACGAGGCGGACGGTGTACGGAAACTTTTCCGCGTCCGGAAGGATGAACTCAAGCGCGCGTTCCGCGAGAGCGCCATGGCCGATTTCACGGCGGCCCGGGCCGCGGCTGGGGCCGACTTCACCGACGCTGAACGACGGGAAGTTGTAGTGAAGCAGGAAGCGCTTCGTGAATTCGCCTTCGAGCGCGTCGATGGTCTGTTCGTCATCGCCAGTGCCGAGCGTGGTGACGCAAAGGGCCTGTGTCTGGCCGCGCGTGAAAAGCGAGGAACCGTGGGTGCGCGCCAGCATACC
Source organism: uncultured bacterium (assembly GCA_964567495.1). Classification (GTDB taxonomy): domain Bacteria; phylum Omnitrophota; class Omnitrophia; order Omnitrophales; family Aquincolibacteriaceae; genus CAYLPP01. The sequence continues at coordinate 2,301 of CAZMMY010000013.1, read as the reverse complement.
GACTTCGCACGTAATGTTGCGGATGTCGGTGAAGCCGCGGCCGTCCGGACGCTTCTTGTTTTCCAGGACGTGGTTGCGGAGCTTGGCGTTTTCGATCTTGTCGAAATAAACCTTGAGGTCCGCTTCCTTGAAATTCGGATCTTCTTTCAGGGATTCGGCGATCTTCTTGTAAAGCTCATAGGTCGCGGTTTCGCGTTCTTCCTTGGAGCCGAGCGTGAAGATCTTTTCGAACTGGCCGGCACACATGCTGTCGGCCTTTTCGGTCATGTTCTTGTCGTAAACCTTGGGCGTGACTTCCTGCTTTTTGCGGCCGACTTTTTTCTGCAGTTCTTTCTGCATGGCGACCAGTTTTTTGATTTCCTTGTGGCCGAACTCGATGGCCTCGAGCATCTTCTCTTCGGAGATGATCTTGGAGCCCGCTTCGATCATGATGATCTTGTCGGCGCTGCCCACGAGAACCAGGTCCAGCGCGCTCGCTTCGAGCTCCGCGATGCTGGGGTTGATCGTAAATTCGTCTTCGACCAGTCCGATGCGGACGGCGCCTATCGGTGTATTGAACGGAATGTCGGAAATCAGCAGCGCCGCTGAAGCCGCGTTCACGGCAAGAACGTCCGGCTGATTTTCGCCGTCAATGGAAAGCGTGATGATGGAAATATTGGTTTCCTTCATGAAGCCGTCCTGGAAAAGAGGGCGGATCGGGCGGTCGATCAGGCGGGACGTGAGGACTTCACGATCCGCAGGCTTGCCTTCACGCTTGAAATAACCACCAGGAAATTTACCGGCGGCGTAAGTACGCTCGCGGTAATCCACCGTCAAAGGGAAGAAATCGCGCGTCGTGTTTTCACGTGCGGCCACGACTGCAACCAGGACTTCCGTTCCCCCGGCTTTAGCCAGGATGGAACCATGGGCCTGCTTGGCCATGTGTCCGGTTTCAAAGATGTATTCGACATTTCCGATTTCAGTTTTGACGGTCTGCTTGCTCATGGTAGGTTCCTCTTTCTTCCTCTTCTTCTTCGGTCGGCTATTATTTTCTTAAATCCAGGCGGGCAATGATCTTCTTGTACTCGCCAGCGTCAGTCTTCTGAAGGTAAGCCAGAAGCCTTTTGCGCAGTCCGACCATCTTGATCAGGCCATAGCGCGAGTGGTGGTCCTTGACGTTGGTTTTGAAGTGCTCGCTGAGCTGGTTGATACGCTCAGTCAGAAGCGCGATTTGAACCTGCGGAGAACCGGTGTCGTTCTTACCGACCTTGAAATCGGTGATGATCTTCTTTTTCTTATCTTTCTGGATAGGCATTTTTGAAACTAACTCCTTCATTTCCAATGACTTAGAATTTTTGTGGAACGTGTATTATAGCTTACGTGCCTACCCTTGTAAAGCTCCATATTTGACGGGCTTTCCAGAGGTTTTACGGCACTCCGGCAGGGAACTTGAGGCCTACCGCCCCTTAAAATAGCCTCGGGCGGCCTGAATATCCGCCCGGATCTGCTGCTTCAGGGCATCCGGACCTGAGAACCCCCTCTCCTCCCGGATACGGGGATGAAAGACTACCTCAAAAGTCTGTCCGTAAAGGTCGCCTTCAAAGTCCAGCACATGCACTTCCAGCACGCGAGAACCCTTGGTCCCGTGAAAGGTAGGCCGAATACCCAGATTGGCAATCCCGCTCATGACCTGACCGAACTCAAAACTCCATTCTTCGGTTCCCGGAGCCGGCGCCTGCTTGCAAATGGACAATTTCCGGAGCGAAACCGGATAAACGCCGTTAGGCGGCAAAATTAACTGCGCCGCGTCGAAATTCGCAGTGCGAAACCCGATCGAAGCTCCCCGCCCGTCGCCGCGCACGACCTCCGCAAAAATACCAAAAGGCCTGGCCATCGCCTTCCGCGTTTCTTCAAAAGCGCCCTGCTCGATCCCTTCGCGGATCCTGGAACTCGAAACAGCCTGGCCTTCGATCTGCACGGGGCCGACTTCTTCGAATTCGAAACCATGCGTTGCCGCCAGCCGTTTCATCAGATCGGCCGTTCCCCTGCGTTTAAACCCAAAATGCGCGCTGTACCCCAGGAAAACTTTTTTGGCCTGCAGTTTTTTAACAAGCAGCTCGGAAACAAAATCCTCCGCTTCAAGCCGCCGGAACGAATCCGTAAAGGGGAACAGGAAACAGGCGTCCAGACCGGCTTCGCTCAAAAGAAAAATTTTCTGTTCCAGCGGTGTCAGCAGCTTCAACTCCGCGCCGGGATTCAGAACTAACTGAGGATGTTCGCGGAAAGTCAAAAAAGCGGCCAGTCCGTTTGCCTTGCGCGCCT
>CAZMMY010000012.1:12758-12977 GCA_964567495.1 uncultured bacterium | reverse complement strand
TCCGCTGACCAACGAAAAGCTTGAGACCCACAGGGCCAACGAGATTACGCCTCTCTTCGCCGGCGGCCCGGACAGGGAATTCTACATCCAGTGGGTCAAGAAGAATGTGTCGCATTTCGGTATTTCCGGCAAGTGGACTGAAATCAAGAGCAGCCTGACCAGCGCGTGGCTTGAAGTTTCAGGCACTGAATACGCCCTGCAGCACCAGAAGAAGGACCC
>CAZMMY010000012.1:12449-12748 GCA_964567495.1 uncultured bacterium | reverse complement strand
AACTTGAGATGCTGATCGCTGGCGAGCTGAGCCCGGGTTTCCTTGAAAATGCGGATAGCGAATTTTCTACGCAGCGTACCCGGAAGAACTTCACCTATTTCGGTATCACCGGCAAATGGAACGAGATCAAGAGCAACCTGACCAACGCCTTCCTCGAAGTCGCTGGCTCCGAGTACGCCGTCCAGCACCAGAAGAAGAACCCGACCACCCTCGAAAAGCAGGAGCTGTTTATTGCCAGCAACCTGAACAGCGATTTCAGCGAAAACGAGGACGACAGTGATTTCTCCAGTCAGTGGGTA
>CAZMMY010000012.1:2319-12439 GCA_964567495.1 uncultured bacterium | reverse complement strand
TCCAACGCTTTTGCTGTGGTCAACGAAGAGACTGATTACACCCTGCAGCACCAGCGCCGCGACCTGCAGAACTACATCCGTCTGAACACGCTGATCGCTTCAGGGCTGAATTCAAGCTTCCAGGAAATTGACGATAGCGAATTTTCGAGCCAGTGGGTCAAGAAAAACCAGCTTCACTTTGACGTGTTCGGCAAGTGGACAGAGGTTATGAGCAATTTGACTAATTTGTTCGGCCAGCAGACCGACACCGAGTACGCCCTGCAGCACCAGAAGAAGAACGTGGTGACGAAGGTCAAGGAAGCGCTGCTGATCGCCAGCGACCTGAAGAACGATTACACGCTTGACCACATGAGTAATTTCTCCAGCCAGTGGGTCCGGAAGAACGTCAACCGCTTCGGTATCACAGGCTCCTGGACGGAAGTGAAGACGGACCTGAACAGCCGCCCGTTTGACCCGGTCCAGTGGCCCCACCACTTCTGGGACGAGTTGACGGACATCACCACCTACAGCCTCCGCGTCAACAAGAAGGTCGACGGGAAACGCTATACCTACAATGCCGACGACCTTAAGCCTGATTTTACCGCGGACGCGAATTACTCCGCGTTCTCCAAATCCAGGACGCGCAAGCAGGTGAACAAGTTCGGCAAGACGGGCAACTGGACGGAAACCACGGCCGATCTCGATAACAAGTTCGAAGAAATCGACGACATTACCACTTACTCGGCCCAGGTGGCCAAGAGACTCAACGGCCGCCGTGTTACTTTCCTCGCGAATTCGCTTACCGAGGCCTTCAACGATGATAAGGGTTCGGAGTTCAGCATTCAGACCGTTTACCGCAATCTGCCGCGCTATGGCATTAACAGCACGTGGGTGGAAACCGCCACGGAAGTGGATAAGACCTTTGCCGTCGTCCAGGACGTGACCGAATACAGCATCGCGCACACCGAGCGCTACCTCGGTGTACCGACCGGCTGGACCTGGTCGGTCAGCTCGGTCACTGCGGGCGTGCACGCGCTGACTTACGACAGCGATTTCAGCCGCAGTTTTGAGGCGAAGCACAGCCTTTATTTCGGCAAAGTAGGCAACTGGACCAAAACTATCGACGGCCTGACTCCCGGTTTCTTCGGCCCCGCCGGCGAAAGGGAAGGCTGGCTCGAGCAGACCTGGTCCGGACACACCCTTCAGCTGAAAGAGCGCGCCAATTTTGCGCCCACCGGCTGGACCTATATCGCGGCCGACCTCGCTCCGAACTTTACCGACACAAACTACTCGCTTTTCAGCCGCCAGTACCTCGAAAAGGTCAAGACCCGCTTCGGCAAGGAAGGCCGCTGGCTCAAGACGGAAAGTGAACTCGACAACCTGTTTGCCGTCACGCCTGATACCGAGCGCTCGTTCACCCTGGTGGAAAGAGGCGACAACCGCGCCAAGACGGGCTGGACTTTTGTCGCGACGGGTTTTGACGCGCAGTGGAACAACAAGAAGACCAGCTACAGCAAAAACTTCGAAGAAAAGAACGCCACGTACGGCGGCAAGTCCGGCCACTGGAGCCGCGTTTACAACTACACCAACAGCACCTTCGGTGAAACCGAGCGCACTCAGCGGTCCCGCACCCTGCAGTACCGCGACCCTGTGACGCACGGCAAGACGGGCATTACGTACAGCATCTCCGGTTATGTGGCCAACAATTTTGTGCGCGACCAGGGCGAAGGTTACCTCGACTTCTCGTGGACAGCGGTTGAGCGCAATGCCACGCACGGCGGCAAGTTCGGCACCTGGCAGCGTATCGCCGCCCGCCTGGGCGTGAACTTTGAGAATATCAATGTCAGCACTTACTCCCGCTCCCTGACGGAGAGGGGAAACAACCGCGCCAAGACAGGCTGGACGTTTAGCATCTCCGAATATGATTCCAACTTTCTGACGGGCGCCCTCGAATACGGCAAGTCCTACAAGGAAAAAGACGCGACCCATGAAACCGCCTGGGGCGACAAGGAAGGCGACTGGACCAAGAGCTATGCGCTCCTTCAGAACAACTTCGAGATCGACGCCGAAGAAACCACCTATACCCGCAGCTACACAGAATTGAACGCAGAAGACCAGGCCCCGACCGGTGTGACCTTCTCGATCCAGTATGCGACCCAGGACTTCATCGACGTTCACGTGGCCAATCGCTACACCAAGCAGACGGTCGACCTTCAGAAGGGGAGCCGCCCCAAGGAAACCGAACAGAAGAAAAGGAAGCGCTCGAACCTCGCGGTCTTTATCTTCCTGTCGAAGACCATCTATAACTACAACGTGGCCGACGGTCCGCTTCCCACTCCCTCCGATCTTAAGGGCACGGGCCAGATGTACTCAATGGACAATAATAACAACGACAACACCTGCGAAACGACCTACAACTGCGAACTGAACTACACTGTCACCGAAACGCCGCGTTACAAGACCGTCGACCTGCACTTCGGCGGATACAGGGAAGAACTCGTTAAGGTTTCGACCACGTACCGCCGTGTAGGCCCGCTGGCCGGCACCATCTTTGAATGGAGCGAACACTTCTACGTTACTTACCCCGGCAACACCTGGAAGAACAGGGAGTACACGCTCAAGAACGACAAGACCCGCATCGATTACATGGCCGATCCGCTCAGGCCCAAGAAGGACCTGACCACGGACATCAAGTCGCCTAACGGTATGAGCACGCACTATACCTGGTCGCATGTCAACATCTCGAAGCTTGTGCAGACCTTGCGCACTGACGGCACGCTTTCCCTCTATTCCCGCCGCCGACCGCCCGAGGCCCTGCAGGCGATCGACCTGGTTCACACGGTCAACATGCCTAACGGGGACATCCAGCACCATGAGTACAACGGCCGCGGCCAGCTGGCCCTGATCTGGACAAACCGCATGTCGGCGCAGCTTTTCATCCGCAAGGAAGACGAAGACACCGAAGAAGTCGAGCTTACCGGCATCGTAACCACGCGGCCCGGCCATCCGGAAGCCTGGCAGAGCACTATGCAGAACGGCTGGGTTGTGAACCTGAATTTCGTCTGGGCACTTGTCGGCACCGTGACCGTCCAGAATGATGAAAACAGGACCATCGCCGAAGCCCGGCACACAGGCCAGGCCATGAAGTATGAATATTTCTTCCGCCCTGACGGCGTGCTCGAAAAACAGAAGGAACTCAACGGCCTTTACGCCGGCGATGTGATCAATCCTTACTGGGCGCAGTTCGACCAGCCTCCGATCCCCACAGGGGCGTTCCTTGGCGTCAAGGACGGGGTCGGAACAAACGGCGAAGACCAGGCCTGGACGACCTGGACTTACTTCAAAACCGACGGCGACGCATGGAAAAAGATCGACCGTTACGGCAACGATTCGCTGATCGCATACTACCGCAACGGTGTCACCGGCGTGCTGGAAGAAATCGTGACCCACAGCTGGGTGGATATTGAGGAAGACCTTTTCCAGGGCTACAACCCGTACCTTCTGGCCGAGCACAATATCAACGGTTGGGTCCCCCAGGTTGTGCTGGCCTCGTCGACCTTTACCCAGGCGAACCTGCGTACCGGTTCTTCGCAGATGTTCAACACCGCGGGGGAACTGATCCGCACCCGCGACCGTTTTATGAATATCACTTACTACAGCTATGTGAAAGACGCGTTCAACCGTGTCGTGGAAACGTTCACGCAGGATTGGCGCGACATCATGTTCCCGGGCGCCTTCCAGGGCACCCGCCAGTTTCACGACGTGGAAACGGGCCTTGTGTGGAAGACCATCGACCAGACCGGCGTGACTATCCTGACAAACTACCTGCTCAACCAGGTCGGCCGCAGCATGGAGCTCATGACGACCTACCTGTGGGGCGACGGTTCGGCGGATATCACGCGTGAAGAAAAAGATTTCGACGGCCGCACCAAAAAGAAGCTGCGCATGTACGCGCTCTCGCTCACGGGCTTTGCGACCTACAATGCGCTCCTGAATCCCGACCAGCAGATGGCCGCGTACTTCCTCGGCGGCACGCAGGTCATGCGCTACCTGACGACAACTTATAGCTATACGCTCGATCGCGGCGTAATCGCATCCCAGCTGGAAACCGAAGTCGAGCTGAATAAGACTACCTACACCGAACTCGACCACCGCCAGTTCGTACGCTACATGAACAATACCTGGGGCGCGGAATTCTGGTACAAGTACATCCTCAGCAGCCATGGTTCGATCGAGCAGAAGTGGGAAGTCAACGACCTGTGGGCGAACCCCGGTGTTTATATGGTCCCTCAGGGCGATCCGTTTGCGGGCGCGGGCCATGTCGACGTCACGGTCTTCGACCTGATGGGCAAGACCACGGCAACGATCAGCAAATGGCCCGATGGTGACGTCGTCACGGACGTGGAAGAAATCTGGGGCGTCGGTCATCGCGTCGCGGCCAGGCTCATGACCGCGTACGAACCGCTGCTGCCTTCCGGCAACGGTGTTATCGCCATCAATTCCGAGCAGTACTTCGATCCGAAGGACAACAACCTGATCGCAATGGTCGACCATTACGGCCGCCGCACCAACCGCGTTAACCAGATCGGCGTCAACTGGCAGCTGTACGGCTACTTCGAAGAAAAGACCTGGACCGTGCCTTCGGTTTCCTACACTCAACTCGATCCGACCACGGGCCAGCGCACGCTGTTTATCGACGAATTCGGCAACCGCACGCGCTATGAAAACATCACCCTGCTGAAGGGCCGCCTGCAGTACCACGAATCGGTCGAGCAGGCGCGCGAAAACGCCGGCATCCCGGCCCGCAAGAAAATCTGGTACGACGTCCGCTACGGCTCGGTCCTGGCTTCTACGACTTACAATGACGGCCTTCTTTATAACGGCGCCTTCCTGCTGGGCGGCACGCTCTTCCCGGGCAACAAGTACATCCGCGGCAGGCTTGCAGCCACGACCGAACGCCAGTACATGACCTACGGCATCGCCGCCAACGGCTATCCGATTCCCGGCGTTCCGGCTGGCGAGTGGTGGGACATGACTTGTAACGTCGATGGCTGCACTACTTACGAGAGCCCGGACATGGTCGATAACATCAAGACCACGACCTTCGACAACTTCGGCCGCGTCATCGACGTGGTCGGCACCAACTGGGTCTCTTTCGCGCTGGGTAACTATACCGTCGGCACCATAGGCGAACGCCACTTCGATTATGTCGTGATCCCCAAGGGGCAGGTGGGCGCGGGCTCGATCTACCAGTCTGTGGAAACGTATCATCCCTACGGCCGCTTCCATCCCCAGACCAACAACCTGGTCCGCATTTCGCTGAGCCAGTTCTGCGTGGCGTTCGTTAACTGCGTGGTCGACTCGCTTGACTTCGACGTCGTCTCGCTCGAAGGCGGCGACTACACCGTGCAGAAAAACTACCAGATGGGCAACCTGCCGTTCCCGCCCTCGGCTTACGGCGTCATGAAGACCGACGGCATGCTGATCTGGAAAAACACCAGCTACAAGCAGCTCAACGAGCGTAACGGCGCCTGGGAAAACTGGGAAGACCGCGCTGTGTTCACGTACCGGCTGCCGAAGGACGGGGAACAGCTCCCGTTCGGCACCGCGCTTATGAATACCACGACCACCATTACCCTGAACCTGAATGCGGGCGCCGGACAGGCGCTGCGCTACTTCACGCACGAATACGATTTCATCTATGACAAGTTCCAGCGCCCTACACAGAAACGCTCGCGCACTATGGTCTTCGATAAGCAGGTGGCCGCGAACCGCTGGCAGCTGCTTGGCCCGAACCAGAGCTCGCCGCACACTTCGCCGGTGATCGTGGTCACGGAAACGACGACCTACGGCGGCCAGAACGGCGACACCGACAACGTCGGCAACGGCCAGAACAAACTCGATAACACAAGCTCGACCCGTTCGAGGATGCTGTATGAAGCCGCGGGCAACGGCTACTTTATGGCGCGCGACAACCGTTCTGTAGTAGACGTCCGAATCACGGTCTTCGGCCGCCATAACAACGCGCACCAGTCCGAAAACACCGAATATCTCAGGATCAACGGCGAACGCAAGACGATCGCGCTGCCGCCTCTGAAGACCGCCGTCCGCCCCGACGGCACCAAGCTGCTGGGCGTGGCCGACCGCGTGGGCATCAACTCGCGTTTCGTCGTGGCTATCCGGGTTTCCGCCGAAGCCGGCGCCCTGGGCCAGCCGGTCGGCATGGAATATAACGGTATTCCGGTCGTTGAATTCGAGGCCGTCAATCCGGATCCTGACGATCCGTACAACCGGAACGTTTATTACCGTATTCCGCTTGCCATCACCGGCGGTATCGAAATCACCATGGCCAACCTGAACACGTGGCTGGGCTGGGGCATGAACATGGGGAACACCAGCGCTCACGTCTCCGGCCTTGGCACCAACTGGCAGGGGGCCGGTATTCTGGACGGCACCGTGGATACGGGCGTCGAAAGTAACTGGGACGTTTCCGACTCAGCGGCCATTCCCAAAGACTTCAAGAACCATATTACGACCAAGTCTCCGTTCGCCCGCGATTATGACTCGGCCTCTGTTCAGGTCATTTATTCGGCGGCGGTCAATAACCTGAACGGCCTGATCAATGGCTGGAATTCTACGCTGGATGACAATTCCACCATGGACGACATCATGAACGCTTACAACGCCGCCAAGGGCCATCTGACCGCCGCTTTTGCGGCCGAGCTGAACAATTTCTCCATGATCAACGCGGTTAACGCGCCTGCCAACGCCGTCGATGCCGAACGCTACAAAATGGCGACCCGCGAAGCCGCTCTTCTCGCTTATCAGAAATTTGTTTCCGAATTCGCCCGGCGCCTGTTCAACGAAGTCCTGCCGCTGATCAAGCCGACGTTTGACTGGAACACCGGCGCTACGCTCCGCATGCCGAACGACGGCCATTTCGACGCAGTGATCGCTGATCTCCGGACTTTCCTTAAAGAAAACGGCGGCCAGCACGTTTCCGACGAGCTGTTCACACCGGGCGGCATGGTGCTTGGCCTTGGCGGTCTCGATGCCGCGCTGGTCACGTCGGGTAATACCGCGTATAACAACACGAAGACTCAGCTGGACCACTTCTGTAATTACGATGTCAACACCGATACCTGCGGAGCGGGCTCGGTTATGGGCACGGCCAAGGCCCAGCTTGAAGCGGACATTAACGACGCCCGGACCCAGTTCTGGACGGACATCGACAATGCGCGCAACGCCCAGCAGGTTCAGCAGGCCTATACTGATCTGGAAAACAGCTATCAGAACGCCACCGCCCGCTTTAACAACGCTGTGGACGCCGACGCGGGAGGCGCCGCAGGCGGGGGACCGCTGAACCAGGCCCTGAAAAATATTTATCAGGCGTACGGCTCCAGCGAAATCAACGGCAATGCTTCGCGCCTGTATGACCGTGTGGTCGAACGGAGCCTTCTTTTCTATAAAGCCAACCTCGACCCCAAGACCATTCCTATGCCGACCCGCCGAAACCAGCCGGCGTGGACTGCGGACAGCAATTCCGCGTTCAAGCTGCGCTGGCAGACCATGGCGCGCAATACCCACAACATCGGCGAGCGCGTGTTTATGGCCAAGGAACTCGACCGTGTCCAGACGCTTGCTGAAATGGAATTCTCAATGGGTATTGTGGCCTATAACTACGGGGCCGTGGATAACTACGATTACTACAAGAACAATGTCGTCCCGCCAGACAGTGCAAAGAATTTTTTTGCCCTGATCTTCGAAGCGGCCAACAGCGTGGAAGCTGCGCGATATAACTGGAAAGATCAGCAAGCCAGCAAAGTCTTTTACGACGCGATTCCCGCCACGCGCCCTGCCGACATCAGCGACGACACATGGTACCAGCAGGTCTGGACGGCGTATCAGGCTGCTGAACCGGCTTACGACACGACTATGAAGGCTGCGGTCGAGAATCGCCGCACCAAGGAAAAAGCCAACAGCGCGGAAATGGGCACGGACAATACCAATCTCCTGACCAAACTGCGCGAGCGCATCGGTTTTGCCTACATGGAGCCGCCGCCCAACGATCCCGAAACTTCGCCGAACGTCCTCAACCGCCACGTCAACCGCATCCGCAACGTTTTCTGGGACTGGATCGACAGCGATCCGATGTTCATGTTCCTGCCTCCGGGCGCGGCGCCGGACTATTACACCAAGTCCAAAGACCCGGCCCTTTCTCCGATGGGCGGTATGTACGTCAAGGAACACACGGTCATGTACATGTTCGATTCGCTCTACGAACGCGTTAACGACGTGATCGCGATGAACGGCATCCGCGTGCATGACCAGATGTACGACATGCGCATTTCCTGGCGCGATACACTGCTCGGCGTCCAGCTGGGCCATCTCGCCAACATCGGGAATTACAACAGCGAAATCCAGGCCCGGAAGACCGCCATCCTCGCTTCCTATAAAGAAGACCTCTGGGACCAGGCGGCGCCTTCCGTGAACTCGATCCGCGGCGCCTACGTCAAGGGCCTTAACACGGACGTCAAGAATTACTACCTCGGCTTCCAGAAGATCCTTCTGGATGTGTCAATTGCCGACCGCTCATACCGCAGCGAAGCTACGGCCTACCGCAAGATTATGGACGCCGTCATGAGTATCGGCACGGCGGAGAGTGTCGCGCTGCCGTATACCTGTCACTTCATTAACGGCTGCGGTGTTTTCGGCACGGCGAGCGCCGGTATCCAGCTTCTTTATAACGCCTGCTTGTACAACAGCTCGACCTACGTCTGCGGCCATGCCGAGATGGACGCCGGTTTCCACTCTGACTGGGCCGACGCGGTTTACACGGACGAATATGATTACGGCTGGTACGACTATTACAGCACCATGGGCATGTGCACGGGATACATCGGTTCCTGCCAGGACGTCAATCCGGACACGGGGGTCGACCAGAACTACCTCGATCTGCTGCAGTGGTGGGTGGGTTTGGAAGACGATCTCTATAACGACAAACAGGCCGCGTACGATACCTACGAAACCTTCATGGTCCAGTACGTTCCCTGGATTGTGGAGTTTATGAAAACCGAAGGCATCAGCTATTTCCGCGAGCGCATGAGCACGCTGGAAAGAAACCTGATCACCGTCGCCTGGGTCAACAATGGTTTTCAGTCGGTCAACGCTTATGACGGTATCATCGCCACGCTCTGCAACCCCGTGCAAGGTAACCTTTGCCCCGAGAACTTCGGCTATTTCGGCATGAAGCTCGGCCTGCTGATGCGCATGGTTGAATGGATCGGCCAGTACCATGTGGACCATGAAAACTATGTGAAGTACGCGGCCGACACCATCTCGGCCTGGGCCAAACATCAGTGGTACAAGATCGGCGGCGCGAAGGGTATCTGGGACATCAATCACGCCAATTCCAACGGACCGGGCTATTACAATGGCTGGGGCTGGTATAACGGCGTCAACTATTACCATCCCTATTCCGGTTACGGCGGTTACTGGCTTTATAACTGGGCCTACGGCTATTTCGGCTGGTGGAACTGGGGCTGCGGCTACACCTACGGCTGCGGCTTCTGGGGATCGAGCGGCGGCGGTATCGTCAATGTCCAGGGCTATCAGGTCATCGAGCCCGACCAGCGCTGCGTCGACGGCATGACCTGCGGCAACTACCGGCATGACACTATCGACATTCTCTACGCCAGGGAACGCGTCAATAACGCACACGACGCCCTGACTTACTACACCGCGCTGTACAACGCTTATGCGAACTATGCGGAAGGCACCAAGACGGCGACGGACAACCACAACGCGGCTATGGCGGCGCATGCCATACTCGAAGCTGCCGCGTGGGTCGCGTGCATGGGCCAGTCGGGCAGCGCGTACACGTCCTGTATCAACAATTTCATCGGCGCGGACAATACCCACCACGATCTGCAGGCGAATTACGAATCCACCATGCACGACCTGTGGAACGATTTTGAAACCGCAAACCGCACCGCTCACCAGAATCATGAAGCGGCCATCACGGACAATCACCGCGTCCGGATGGAAGACACCTTCACATACCTTCACGATACCTTCTATGTCGAAATCGACCTGATCGATACGGACAGGCTGATGGTTTATCAGGAAATCATCGACGCGC
>CAZMMY010000012.1:0-2309 GCA_964567495.1 uncultured bacterium | reverse complement strand
ACTGCAATGCAGGATTTTGTCGGGGTCCAGGCCCAGCTGGTTGCGCTCAGGGCCGAGCTGGAACTTGCGGTCAAGGCCGCGGGTACCTACTACATCGAAGCCCAGCGCCTGTTTTTCGCCGACCTGCTGTTCATTGATTACGCAATTCCGGAGTATCTGCTCCGCATGGCGCACCAGTACGCCGAACATGCCGCAGAGCTTGAGATGCGCATGAAGACTTATCAGAACGCTCTTACGAGCGCCCAGGAGTGGCGCGACCGTCTGCGGACCCATGTGACCGCGGTCTTCAATGCCTGGGCCACGTTCTATGACGCGAGCCGCGCGCTTTGGAGCACGACTATGGATGAAATGTTTGCGATTAATGACAACATCCAGGAGCTTTGGGAGACCTACATGCACTGTCTGCCCGAACAGCAGGACAGCTGCAACGGCCCTACCTGCGGCGGCGGGGGACCCGGTGGCGACCTTGGCGACGGTGGACCTGCGTCTCCGCCTCCTCCGACCGTGCCGCCTCCGCCTCCTCCGACCGTGCCGCCTCCGCCTCTTCCGTCGGGGACACCGCCACCGCCTCCGCCTCCGACGCCGGACTGCCCGTGTAATGGCGCGTACTGCGATTATCAGGATGCCGTAAGCGACGCCCCCGGCCAGTGGGAAGCCGTCTGGACGGCCTATGAAGATTCATACGATGGTCTTGTCGCGACCCGCGATGCCGCGCTTGTCGATGCCGAGCTGGTGACCGACGATCTGTCGCTCGATACGCGGTATATCGAAGAAAACATAAACGCCGTTACGCCGATCGATGAAATGAATCCGCTCAAGACCGCCGCGAACAATGCTCATCAGGCCGGCATGGCGGCGCTGCGCACGAATTCCGGCAAGAAGCAGGGCGCTCGCGAAAACTACTGGATTCGCTACATCTATTCGACCTACTACGACATTTATCTGCATGGCGTGGAAGGTCACAATGACAAGATGAGAAAGGCGGGCCTGAACCGCTGGCGCGTCCTGACCATTGCAGACGCAAACGCCATGGCAGCGGCCCGCGAACAGGAACGCCGCCAGAACGAACCTGATAACCGAGGCGTCAATAACGTTCAGCTTCAGCGGCAGCGCGAACAGCAGCGCCAGCAGGAAGAGCGCCGCCAGGACCTCCGTGCTCTCATTGGTCTTGCGCGACAGAGACTTGCTCCGCCCCCGGGTCCCGCCGCCGCCGTAGCAGCGGCAGTAGCGGCTGGAGCCGCCAGAGGCGCTGCAGCTGCCGGTCCCGCCGGTCCCGCCGGCCCTGCCGGTCCCGCGGGCCCCGCGCCCGGCCGTGTCGAAAACCCGAGGCCAGGCGCCCTTGTCCAGCAGGTCATGAACGCCGAAGGCGAGCAGGCCCAGAACCAGCTGATCGTCCAGCTTCTTCAGCAGCAGCTTACCGCTCCCAACATTGACCCTGCGACCCGCGACCTGATCGCGGCCGCCCTTCGTGACATTCTGCGCAACGATACCAACGGCCTGAATGACGTCAACCGCCTCGGCGTCGCCGCCAGCCTGCTGTCGAGCGGCCGGCTTGACCGCGCCACCAACGACTGGCTCCGCGATTTCATCCGCGACTCGGTGGGTGAAGGTGTTCTGAACGCCCCCGGCGTGACGCCTCAGCAGCGCCTGCAGGTCGGTCTTCTTGTCCTTCAGGCCGTGGGCCGTGACGCGAACCTTCGCGATGACCTGCGCGGCGAAGTGCAGGGCCAGGTGCAGGCCCTCCTTAACGGGATGGGTGCGGCCGACAGGTTGATCGGTATCAGCCAGGTGCTGAACCTCGGCGGCCAGGCGCTCAGCGATGATTTCCGCAACGCGCTGCTTGGCAACCTGCGCGAGGGCCTGGAGAATAACCGCCTCGGCGATTTCGACCTGCTCCGCGTGGCGCGCGCCGTTTCGAGCGTCCGCAATGATGAAATTATGACCGTGCTTCAGCGCGAGGTCATGGCGGTCCTTCGCTTCGGCACCATTACCGACGCCCAAATCCTTCAGCTCGCCGGCGATCTGAGCCAGGCGTTCCGCCCGGGATCCGAAGTCAATGGCCTGCTGCAGACGCGGGTGCTGGCAGCCTTCAATAACCTGGATGGCGCGGGGCAGATCAACAATGCCGTTAACATCCTGCCCCTTCTCAACGGTGAGAACCGGGTAAACGCAGAAAACGCGGTTGTGGCCGCGCTCAACGACATCGGCGGCAATGCCGAGCGCCTGCGCGCTTCGATAACCGTTCTGCCCGTCCTGACGGGCGCGCGCCGCAACGAAGGACCCTGCCCGGAAGTACAACTCGCCGGCGC
>CAZMMY010000011.1:13429-13704 GCA_964567495.1 uncultured bacterium | reverse complement strand
GGACCGCATGAAGGACGTCGGCATTATTTCAAAGGAGAACGCGCTGGCTTTTGGTATTACCGGCCCGTTCCTGCGCTCTACCGGCGTGGATTACGATGTCCGCCGGGCAAATCCCTACCTGGTTTACGACCGTTTTGATTTCGACGTTCCAGTGGGCGAGCACGGTGATAACTACGACCGCTATCTCTGCCGCATGGAAGAAATGGAACAGAGCATGCGTATCATCGAACAGGCTTTCGCGCAGATGCCCGAAGGCCACGTGCTGATAGACACCG
>CAZMMY010000011.1:10866-13419 GCA_964567495.1 uncultured bacterium | reverse complement strand
AGGTTCTTCCCGCGGCTGATTTCCGCGACACGGGCAAGAGCGGCAAGGTAGAAGGCCTTCAGGGCAAGTGCGCCAAGTTCGACCCGACCCTCGAAGGCGCCCATGAGACGCAGTATCCCGAGCTGCAGACCGCGCAGAAGCGCGTGATCCTGCCTCCGAAGGAAGATACTTACGGCAATATTGAAGGCCTGATGAACCACTTTAAGATGATTATGAACGGCCACGGTATTCGCCCGCCCAAGGGCGAGGCCTATTTCCCGGTTGAAGGCGCGAACGGCGAACTCGGTTTTTACGTGGTTTCGGACGGCACCGGCCGCCCCTACCGCGTGCGCGTGCGGCCGCCCTGCTACGTCATTGTGGCGGCGCTGCCGCTGCTGATCAACGGCGGCACGATTGCGGACATCGTTCCGACATTCGGCACCGTCAACATGATCGGCGGAGAACTGGACCATTGAGCATGAATAAATACATCACTCCCGAATTCAAGGTGAAGTCCGACCCAGTGGTCGCGCGTTACGAAACCAAACGCGCCTCTTTGCTGGAAATCCTTCATCTTCTGCAGGAAGTTTACGGCCACATAACGCTTGAAGCGGAAAAGGAAACCGCGGAATACCTCGGGATCGCACCGATTGACGTGCGTGAGGTCATGACCTTTTACACCCTTTATTATGAAAAGCCCCGCGCAAAGACGCGCTTCAATGTCTGCCGCACTTTGACCTGCTCGCTCATGGGAGCCGAAGATATCATCGGCCACCTCGAAAACAAGCTGGGTATCAAGGCCGGCCACGAAAGCGCAGATGGAAAGTTCGGCCTTAAAAAAGTCGAATGCCTGGGGGCGTGCGAGCTTGCTCCCATGCTTCAGCTGAACGATTCGGAGTTTGTCGGCTGCCTGACGAAGCAAAAAGTCGACGAGCTTCTTAAAAAGGCGGGGAAATAAGTTGAGATTTTCCGCGGCGGGCCGTATGGCCGGCATCGCGGCAGCGGCTCTTTTGATTTGTGCGGCTCCCGCGCTGGCACAGGAAACCGTCGAGGCTGTTTTCGACGGCAGGCCCTGGAAGCTTGGTTCGCAGGATTATAACCAGGAAAAAAAAGCGGCCCTGAAGACGTTTGTGCCCGAGGGCAGCTCGGCCGAGGCCTGGATCGAGCTGATAACGCTGCAGTTCTTCGAAGGGCTGCAGGAAAAAGTCACGATCGGGCAGTTTCTGGAAAAAGTGCAGGCCGGTATGAGGGCCGCTTGTCCGGAAGTTGTGTGGAGCACGGTCTCGGAAGAAAAAAACGAGGCGGTTTACACCTGGAGCATCAAGGGCTGCCAGGGCCAGCCGGACCAGACCGAGATCACGCGGGTGCTCGCGGGCGGGGAAGGGATGCATATCTGGCATTACGCCGTGAAAGACCCGGCCCTCGCGCTTGAAAAAAAGAAGGAATGGATCGACCGGCTTAACCAATTCCGGTTGAAAAACTGATTATGGAAAAACTGCTTTCAAAATATTTTGTGCCGGGCAAGACCTTCTCGATGGAAGAATACGAGAAGGACGGCGGCTACACGGCCGCTCGCGAGATGTTCGGTAAATATGATTCCAAGGCCCTGATCGAAGAGGTCAAGAAGTCTAACCTTCGCGGCCTCGGCGGAGCGGGCTTTCCGTGCGGCATGAAATGGAGCTTCGTTCCCCAGAACACCGGGAAGCCGGTTTACCTGACGGTTAACGGCGACGAAGGCGAACCGGGCACGTTCAAGGACAAATACATCATTCGCCATGTTCCGCACGCCCTGATCGAAGGCATCATCATCGCGTGCTACGCCAACAACATTCACAAGGCTTACATTTACCTCCGCGGTGAATACGTTGAGCCGTATGAAATTCTGATCAAAGCGGTGCAGGAAGCCTACGGCAAGGGTTACCTCGGCAAAAAGATTTTCGGCAAGGACTTTGAGCTCGACATCGTGGTGCACCGCGGCGCGGGCGCTTACATCTGCGGCGAAGAAACCGGCCTGCTTGAGTCGCTCGAAGGCAAAAAAGGGTTCCCTCGTCTTAAGCCGCCTTTCCCGGCCGTCGTCGGCCTGTTCGGCTGCCCGACCGTCATCAACAACGTCGAGACCCTTTCCTATCTTCCTTTCATCCTGAGCCGCGGCGCGGAATGGTTCGCCAAGCTCGGCTCCGAGAAAAACGGTGGTATGCGCCTTTACAGCGTTTCCGGCCATGTTGAAAAGCCGGGCGTTTACGAACTGCCGCTCGGCATTCCGCTCCGGGAAATCATTTACAATCACGCAGGCGGCATCAAGGGCGGAAAGAAGCTCAAGGCCGTGGTTCCGGGCGGCCTTTCGGCCGCTGTCCTGACCGCGGACGAGATCGACGTGGGCATGGACTTCGACCAGCTGCGCGCCAAGGGCACCATGGCAGGTTCAGCGGGCGTGGTTGTCATGGACGAAACCACCTGCATGGTCAACATGCTGGTCGTGACCATGCGCTTCTATGCGCATGAATCCTGCGGCCAGTGCTCGCCCTGCCGCGAGGGAACGGGCTGGGTCTATAAAATCCTGGACCGTATCGCGCG
>CAZMMY010000011.1:1666-10856 GCA_964567495.1 uncultured bacterium | reverse complement strand
CAACGGCAAGCAGGACGACATCAAGAACCTGCTCGATATCTGCAATTTCATGGGCGGCACCACGATCTGTGCGCTGGCCGACGGTGCTTCCATGCCGCTTCGCAGCTATCTGACTAAGTTCCGTTCCGAATTCGAAGAATACATCCGCAAAGGGGCCGTCGCGGCGCACGCATACGCCGGCGCGGGCGCGGGACATTAAAGGAATCTATGCCGAAGCTGACGATTGACGGAAAAGAAATAGAAGTCGCGAAGGGCACGAAAGTCATCGAGGCCGCCAAGGATCTCAATATCGACATCCCGTATTATTGCTATCACCCCGGCCTTTCCATTGCCGGCAACTGCCGCATGTGCCTGGTCGAAGTCGAAAAAACGCCCAAGATGCAGATCGCGTGTCATACAGAATGCACGGACGGCATGGTCGTCAAGACTGACACCCAGAAGGTTCTCGATACCCGCAAGCACGTGCTTGAGTTCCTGCTTGTGAACCATCCGCTCGACTGTCCGGTCTGCGACCAGGCGGGCGAATGCTGGCTGCAGGACTATTACCTGAACTACGGCGCGTACGAAAGCCGCGTGGCCGAAAACAAGAACAAAAAACCCAAGGCCGTTCCCATCGGCCCGACCGTCATGCTGGACGCCGAGCGCTGCATCCTTTGCTCGCGCTGCGTGCGTTTCACCGACGAAATCTCCAAGACTTCTGAACTCGGTATCGTCAACCGCGGTGACCACGGCGAGATCCAGGTTTTCCCGGGCAAAGAGCTGAACAACCCCTATTCCGGCAACGTCGTGGACATCTGCCCTGTGGGCGCGCTGACCGACCGTGATTTCCGTTTCAAGCTGCGTGTGTGGTACCTTGAGTCCGGCGAATCGATCTGCAACGGCTGCTCGCGCGGCTGCAGCACGACTCTGCAGTACCGCAACAGCCGCCCACACCACGCACGCGGCGAGCGAGTCATGCGGGTAAAGCCGCGTTTTAACGAGCACGTCAACCAGTGGTGGATGTGCGACGAAGGCCGCTACGGCTACAAGTTCATCGACCAGAACCGCATCGAAGTGCCGCTTAGCCGGCCGTCGCGGGGTTCGGTCGGTGAAGTCACGTGGAAGGAAATCCTGACGGACGCCGCCGGCAAAATCCAGAAAGCGGCCGGCAAGGTTGGAGTCCTTGTTTCACCCCAGCTTTCTAACGAAGAAATTTACCTGGTCCGCAAGCTGTTCAAGGAGAAGTTGAAGAACCCGAATCTGTTCCTGTTAAAGGCGAAGCCGGACGGCTTTCAGGATGACTTTCTTATCCGTGCGGACAAGAACCCCAATTCCAAGGGCGCCGAACTTCTTGGTTTCAAATATGACGACGCAGCCCTGATGCAGTTTTTCAATGAATGCTCGCAGGGCAAGGTGGAAGGCCTGATCGTGTTCGGCCAGGACCTCCTGGACCAGCAGATGCCTCACCTTGACCAGAAGGCTCTCGACAAACTGAAGTGGACAATCTTTATCGGGTCGAACCACAATGTCATGTCGGAGTACGCGACTTCCGTCATTCCCGGCTGCACTTATGCGGAAAAGGAAGGCACATTTACCAACTTTGAGGGCCGCATCCAGAAATTCGAGCAGGTCCTGCAGCCGTTCAAGGAAGCGCAGCCCGAATGGCGAATTCTGAAAGACCTGGCGCTGCACCTGGGCATTCATTTCCATTACGACAGGGCGGAAGAAATTTTTGCTGAAGCGGCGCTGACTGTCGACGCGTTTAAAAGCCTGACTTATGAAGCGCTTGCAGTGAAGAAAGACAATATCCGTGATTTCTCGGCTCCCATGGCGCCGAAGCTGACCCAGGATTCTTCGCTGATTTTCCACGAGTTTCGTACGGAGAAAAAACAGGCGGAGGCCGCAGCTGCCCCCGCGCAGCCGGCTTCGCCGGCGAAAGCATAATATGATTATTCCATCGCTGATCATGGCAGGCCTGGTTCTTTTTATGGCGATCAATTTTGCGGCCATCCACACCTGGATCGAACGTAAGCAGAGCGCTGTCATGCAGGACCGTATCGGCGCCAACCGCGCCTACATCACGCTTCCCTGGAAGTGGGCCGCGCCGGTCAACTGGCTGCTCATGCCGATCAACAAACTCGGCCTTTTCCATCCGATAGCCGATGCGATCAAGATGTTCACCAAGGAAGACTACATTCCGCCTTTCGGCGACAAGACCCTCCACACGCTGGCGCCGTTTCTCTCTCTCATGTTCGCGCTGGTTGGTTTCGCCGCCATTCCGTTCGGCGATATCCTGGTCGTGAACGGCCAGGAGATCACACTGCAGGCCGCGCCCATCAATGCCGCTCTTCTTTATATTTTTGCCATGATGTCCATGGGTGTTTACGGCGTGGTTCTGGCAGGTTTTGCTTCCAACAATAACTACGCCTTTCTGGGCGGCATGCGCGCCTCAAGCCAGATGCTGGCTTATGAAATCACGCTGGGGGCGACAATCCTCGGCGTGGTCATGATTTTCGGCAGCCTGGATCTACAGGAAATCGTTCGCGGCCAGGGTAAGCTGATTTTCGGCTGGATCCCTGCCTGGGGCGTCCTGCTTCAGCCCATCGGCTTCCTGATGTTCCTGGCCGCGGGCCTTGCGGAAACGAAGCGTATTCCTTACGACATGCCTGAAGGTGAGTCTGAAATTGTGGGCTACTTCACGGAATACAGCGGGATGAAATTCGGTATGTATTTCTTCACCGACTTCCTCGAAACCATCATGATCGCCTGCCTTGCGACCACGCTTTTCCTGGGCGGCTGGCAGGTCCCGTTCCTGTTCCGTGACGGCTTCCACTTTCCGTGGGGCTCGGTTGTTGAACTGGCCAACCCGATTATCGCCGCGCTGCAGATCGGCGCGTTCAGCCTGAAGGTCGTGTTTTTTACGTGGTTGTTCATGACGATTCGCTGGACGCTTCCGCGTTTTCGCTACGACCAGCTGATGGAACTGGGCTGGAAGCGCATCTTCCCGATTTCCCTGATCAACATCGCGCTCACCGCGGTGGCTCTTCTGATCTGGGACCGCCTGAAAAACGGCGCCGTTTAATCCAATCCTTTAAAATTTCCAAACTATTTTGGGCATAAAAAACCCCGCACCGTTTAAAGTGCGGGGTTTTTATTTCCTGGATCCCACGTCACCGCTAGGCCGCGGTTCCTCAGGATAAATTCGCATGGCTGACTTGACGTCGCCTTTTGGGCTCCGTAAGTCAGATACTCATTTAGATTTTGCCGACCAGGTCGAGACCGGGCTTCAGGGTCTTCGAGCCGGGCTTCCAGCTGGCGGGGCAAACTTCGCCTTTGTTCTCACGCACGAACTTGGCGGCCTGAACCTTGCGCAGGATCTCGGCGCCGCTGCGGCCGATCGAGTTGTCGTGGATGTCGGCAGACTTCAGAACGCCGTCCGGATCGATGATGAACGTGCCGCGCAGGGAAAGGCCGGCTTCATCGATGTAGGTGCCGAATTCGCGGCAAAGGTTGCCTGTCGGGTCTGCGGCCATCGGGTAGCTGATTTTCTTGATGGCCGGAGAAACGTCGTGCCACGCCTTGTGCGTGTAGACGGTGTCCGTGCTGACGCTGATGACTTCGGCGCCGGCTTTCTGGAAATCGGCGTAAAGGTTGGCCGCTTCTTCCAGCTCAGTAGGGCAGACGAAAGTGACATCTGCAGGGTAGAAAAGCAGGACGACCCACTTGCCTTTAAGGTCGGAAAGCTTGATCTTCTTGATGTCGTTGTTCTGGTAGCATGAAACTTCGAAATCCGTTACTTTTTGTCCGATTTTTGCCATTTTTAAAACTCCTTCTCTTTCCTTTATGCGAAAGGATATCTATTTTAGGCCCTTTACCGCCCTCTGTCCACCGCCATAACAGGCATTGAAAAGCCGGGTCAAAAAGCGTATATTATGGGCTCTTCAAGAGAGCAAAAATGCCCATTAAAACCAAGATCATCAAACGGCCTAAACTCAATATCTGGGAGCAGATGTACTTCCCTGAAGTCTTCAGGGGTGTCTGGATTACCGGCCTGCATTTCTGGAAAAACCTCTTTTTCCACATGATGCATGCAATCGGGCTGTTCAAGGCCGTGCGCGCTGCCGTGACTATTATGTACCCGGAAGAGAAGCGCGACCTGGCCTCACGCCTTCGCACC
Organism: uncultured bacterium; assembly: GCA_964567495.1. GTDB lineage: Bacteria > Omnitrophota > Omnitrophia > Omnitrophales > Aquincolibacteriaceae > CAYLPP01. The sequence continues at coordinate 6,700 of CAZMMY010000011.1, read as the reverse complement.
CGTCACCGCCTGACCAAGCGCGACGACGGTTCGCCCCGCTGCGTGGCCTGCATGATGTGCGAGACCGTCTGCCCCGCCAACTGCATTTACATCGTGGCTGAAGAACACCCCGATCCCAAGATTGAAAAACGTCCGGCCAGCTTCAATATCGACCTGGGCAAATGCGTTTATTGCGGTTTCTGTGTGGAAGCCTGCCCTGAAGACGCGATCCGGATGGATACGCATATTCTGGATATTGCGGCCTTCAGCCGTGACGCAATGAAGCTCGATATGAAAGAGCTTCTTAATCCGAATCCGGATTACGCGCGCATCCTCTCTTCTAAAAAGTAGTTTCTTTCCTCAGTATTTTTCCATTTCAATAATTCGTTACCGCCGGGCGCGGAGCCTTTTGTCCTGTCCGCGAGCGTGCGAGCTCCGGCTTCTGCAAGAACTAAGGGCGGTCTGCGCGGGGAGTCCCCTCGGCCAAGCAGAGCGCCGTTTCCCCGCTTATCCCGCCCAAGTCTTGCGACGAAGCTTCCGCCCATAACGCTCACGGACAGGACGGATTTTTTATTAACCCTGTCCCGGCCCTTAGCGGTGTGTGCGAAGGCTTCGTGGAAAACCGGGCCCTGTGCTGACGGGAGACGTCGGCCCGCAAGAGCGGGCGATGGCGGGGGTTCCCGGCAAACAGGCCCTGGCCTTTCCCGAAGCCGGGAGCAAGGCCGCGCAGGGCTGGGACAAAAAGCTCGCCGCAGGCGTTACGGAATGTTAAAGAGAAATTACAAAGGTAGAAAAAAAGGCCCCGGTTTCCCGGGGCCTTTATATTTTTGAGGCTGAATTAAACCGTCTTGCCGACCTTGCCGGAAACCTTGATGAAGTGCCAGATTACCGCTGCGGCCAGGGCGAAACACACCAGCGCGGTCACCGGATTGATCGCGCCGTAATGTGAAGGCGCCAGCATGCCGAAAAGCATGGGGCCGGACAGGTACGTATTGGTGCGCGAGAAGAACAGGGCTTTCTTGCGGGCTGCGGCAAGAGCATCCCCCTGGAATTTTCCTGAAAGGATGGCCTTCTGGGTGGGCCAGATAATGAACCAGACGTTGAACCACATGATCGTACCGAACAGCATGCCGAGCGAAATCCACCAGCCGCGGGCGGTCATACCGTCTTCGGGGTTAGAGAACACAGCGCTGGGACCGAAACCCTGGCCCGGGGTGTACATATAAATCATGGTGAAAAGGATCAAACCGACGATAAATGTGATCATGGCGCCCCAGCGGAACCACCACAGAGCGCGGGGCTGAAGGTGGGGGTTGACAGCCTTTTTACCGGCATCGTCCAACGCGCCCTGAAGAGGAACGTTGACGAAGTTGAAGAAATAAAGGTGTCCGATCCAGATGATGCCGGCAAGAACGTGCAGCCATCTGAGGAAAAGGTGCAGATTACTGTAAAGGTCCGAGAGAGCCATGACGCCTCCTTCTTGTTTGGGTGATCAGGCTGCATCATTATAGCCATACAAACTGGAATCCAAAACGCTTTTTTGAGCGTAAGTGAAGTGAGTGAAAAGTGTTGCAGTTTGCAGGCTGTGTCACGAACTTCATGCTGAGTAAAACGAGGGTCCTGCTCATTAATCAGTAGAAGTTATGTCTGTATTTTGTTATTTTTAATTCATCCGCGCTTCAGGCGCCGAAAGAGGGAACATGAAAGACAACCGCCGCAAATTTTTAAGCCTGCTTCTGGCTTTAATTTTTATTTTTCAGGGGGCTGCCGCCGCCGAGACTGCCAACGACGAACCCCTTGCCTGGCAGGACTGGGACAAAAACCTTTTCAAGAAGGCCAGGTCTGAAAACCGTTTTGTCATCCTCGATCTTGAGGCCGTATGGTGCCATTGGTGCCACGTCATGGCCGAAACCACCTATCGCGATGGAAAGGTCGTGGAGCTGATCAATTCCCGGTATATCCCGGTCCGTGTCGATCAGGACGCCAACCCGGACCTCGCGCACCGCTATGAAGAGTACGGCTGGCCGGCGACCATTATTTTCGGCCCGGACGGCCAGGAACTGGCCAAGCGGCGCGGTTATATTCCTCCTGACGTCATGGCCTCGTTGCTGCAGGCGGTCATAGACGACCCGACTCCCGGCCCGTCTGTCCGCGGAGAGCTGGAGGTCAAGCCTTCCGAGAATGCTTTTCTGACGCCCGAGCAGAAGCAGCTCATTTTCGATGAGCATTTTAAAATCTACGACAAGGAAAATGGCGGCTGGGGAGACATCTATAAACTTATCGACGAAAACCAGATGGAATACGCCCTGCTGAAAGCCCAGAAAGGCGACAAACAGGAAACTGACATGGCCCGCAAGACGCTCGACAACGCGCTTCATCTTCTCGATCCTGTCTGGGGCGGCTTTTATCAGTATTCCGATCAGAAAGACTGGCAGTCCCCGCATTACGAAAAAATTATGTCCATACAGGCAGGCTACATCCGGCTGTATACGCTGGCTTCGCTGATTTTCAAGGAGCCGAAATACCTGAAAGCCGCGCTTGAGACCGCGCATTACATCCGGAATTTCTGGACGGACAAGGATGGCGGCATTTACACAAGCCAGGACGCGGACGTCAGCCCGCTCATCCCCGGAAAGATTTTCTATTCGGGAACCAGCGAGGACCGCCGTAAACTTGGCATGCCGCGCATCGACAACAATATTTATTCCCGTGAGAACGGCTGGGCCATTACTGCGTTGACCCAGCTCTATAATGCCACCGGAGACGCAGAAATCCTGACTCAGGCCCGGCGGGCTGCGGAATGGATCAAGGCCAACCGGAGGAACCCGGACGGCGGCTTTCGCCACGACCAGGTCGACCGCGGGGGGCCTTACCTGGGCGACAGCCTGTCCATGGCGAGGGCGTTCCTCAGCCTTTATATTTCAACTTCTGACAGGCCCTGGCTTGAGGAAGCGGTCAAAACGGCCGATTATATGGAGAAGACTTTCATGGACAGGGAAGCGGGCGGTTTCGTTACCTCGGCTTCTTCGATCGCGGCCGACGGGGTTTTGAATAAACCGGTCAGGCAGTACGACGAAAATATTGCCATGGCCCGGTTTGCGAACCTTCTCTTTCATTACACGGGCAATAAAAAGTACCGTGAAATGGCGGAATGGGCCATGAAGTATATCGCAGCGCCCGCGAACATCCAGAACCGGCGGTTTCTGGCCGGCGTGCTGGTCGCGGACGAAGAGCTGGCTTCAGACCCTGACCACGTAACGATCGTGGCTAAAAAAGACGATCCTGCGGCCAGGCCGCTGTTCATGACCGCGCTGGCCTATCCGGCGCCGTATAAGCGCGTGGAATGGTGGGACAAGCGGGACGGCCCGCTGCCCAACCCGGACGTGGAATACCCCGAGCTTCCAAGGGCGGCGGCGTTCGCGTGCGCAAATCAAATCTGCTCTCTGCCTGTTTTTGACGGCGAACGGCTGATCAAACAGGTGGAACGGCTTAAAAGCAAAACAGCATAGGAAAGTATGACCCTGAAAAAAATTTTCGCGCTCGTTCTTTCGCTCTCTCTTTTTCACGGTTCCGTCCTGGCCGAAGACCTGGTCGATCCCAGGATCGTAAAATCCCAGAACGCTTTCGCGCTCAAGACCTTTTCTGCCATGTCCCGGCAGGGCGGCAACGTGCTGCTTGGAGCGCTGAGCGCTGGCGCGCTGATGCGGCTTCTTTATATGGGTTCAGGCGGCGCGACCCAGACGGAAATGGCTGCGGCGCTTGAACTCGGCGGCCTGAACGATGAAGAAGTAAAAAATACGAGCATCGGCCTGTGGACGCTTTCCCAGAGCCCGGACAAGGACGTAGAGTATTACAACCCCATTCTGATGTGGAGCAACATAGGCGCCGTTTTTAACCAGGACTATACGGCCAGGGCCGTGGTCTACGGAATGACTCCCTACGTTTACACTCTCTCCGACCCCCGCACCAAAAGATTTTTCGATGAATGGGCCAGAAGCAAAACCAACGGGCATATTGAAAAGATCACGGAGTTTCTTGATCCCGCGGCCATGGCGGATGCGGCCAGCGCGGTTTATTTTAAAGGCAAGTGGACGGTCCCGTTTCCGATGCAGAAAATCAGCCAGGCGCCTTTCCGGACGGGGGATGGTTCCGAGCGCCAGGTTAATTCCATGACCGTCTCGGGAAACTTTGAATTTTATAAAGATGAAAAATTCGAAGCCGTGAACCTGCGCTACGGAAACGGGCGCCTCAGCCTTTATGTTTTCGTACCCGCATCACTGCCGGAATTCACAGCTTCTCTGGCGCAGGAACAGGTCGACTCCTGGCTGAGCGGCTTTCTGGACAGGCCGGGCGAGGTGCGCTTCCCGCAGTTTAAAATGGAGAAGACCTTCGACCTGCGGCCCGTCATGAAAGAACTGGGCATGAGTTCTGCCTTCGACCCGCAGAAAGCGGATTTCAGTCAGGGGTTTACGCCCAGCCAGGCGCGGAAGAATGCGTTCCTGGGAAGCGTCCAGCAGAAGGTCCTGATTGAGTTCGACGAAAAAGGTGTTAAAAATCCGCCTTCAGCCTCACCCGAGATCGATCCGGCGGCAGCCAGCGGAGAGCATATTTCCCTTGCGGTAGACCGTCCCTTTTTCTTTATTCTCAGAGACAACCAGACCGGCGTTTTTCTGGTCCTGGGCGGTATTTACGACCCCCGGCCCGACATGACCGCCTCTCCGGCTGCCCCTGAAAATAAAACTCCCTCTGCGGCTTGATTCTGCCGATCTTTATTGAGATGAATATTCCCCCGAGAGAGGCCTGTTCACATGATTGAAGAAGGCAACAAAGTCAGGATCAATTACACCCTTACCGTAGACGGCGAAGTCGTGGATTCTACCGACGGACGTGAGCCTTTCGAGTACGTACAGGGCAAGAGCCAGATCATTCCGGGCCTCGAACGCCAGCTTCTCGGCCGCCGCGTGGGTGAGGAATGCGATATCATCGTCGGCCCCGACGATGCCTCTGGTGTGGAAGACCCGCGCGCTTATATTGAAATTCCCAAAGAACGTATGC
>CAZMMY010000011.1:0-1656 GCA_964567495.1 uncultured bacterium | reverse complement strand
GCCGGAAGGCAACCTCGAAGTCGGCATGGTGGTTTATGCCAACAGCCCGGATGGTGCGCAGATGATGGTGCGTGTGGCGGAAATTAAGGAAGAGACGATCGTTTTGAATTTCAACCACCCGCTGGCCGGCAAGGAACTTCACTTTAAAATCGCCATCCTCGAAATTCTGGAGAATTCCTGACATGAAAAAGATACTGTCCTTTTTCCTGATTTTGTCTCTGGGGCTGGTTCCTGCCGCCGCCGCGGAAAAGGAGGAAGGCGCCCCGGAAGTTGTGGTCGCGCGCGTCATGCAGATGACAGGCCTGGCCGCTGCCGGTACCCTGCCTATCGAGACCATCGCGGACAAAGACACGGGAGCCCAGGTTCTGCGCTATGCGCTGGGAGCGGACGGGCGCGTCTACGGAAAAGGCTCAGCGGTGCCTTCGCCCGCCAGGTCGCTTGAAGTAAGCGTCCGCAGAACCGGAGTGCGCTGGGAAGTCAAAGCTGAGTTGAAGGAGCCTGGAAAGAGCGGGGGCGGAGAAGAATCGCCAAACTCTTTCAAAAAGAATTCGGCCCGGAACTTGGAAGATGCGGCGCGGATGGTTCTTTCCTACCTGCAGGAGCGGGGAGCGATTTTTAACCCGCTCAATCAGGGGGCGGAGCGTGAAACCGGGCTTTCGCCGGCAAATCCATGGCCCGACAGAAACGTTAAAATTTTCCCCGGCACCAGTGCCGATATCCCTCTTCCGGCAGCTGTTCCCGATACAGCCGTCGAAACAGCGCAGGAAGAAGCTTCGCAGCCGCAGACTGTCCAGGAAATAGCGGGGGAAGAATACGAAGAAGAAACCGAGGAAGTCGCGGTTCAGGCTGAGGGAGTTTAAGCAGGGCCGCCGCTGAACGCGGCGTTCAGAACGTCTTCCATCTCCGCGGCGGTCTCGATCGTGTTGACTTTGTTTCGCAGTTCCGCTCCGCCCGGAATATCCTTTAAATACCAGCAGGCCACTTTACGGAATTTTAAGACCGCGGGCCGTTCGGTCCCGCTTTCCACCTCGAGTTTTAAATGTTTTAATGCCGCCTTTTTCCGCTCCTCAAGGCTTGGGACGGGCGCTGCGCTTTCGCCGTTCAGCGCGCGATTGATCTCACGGTAAATCCAGGGATTGCCCAGGCCTCCGCGGCCGATCATAACGCCGTCGCAGCCGCTCGAATCCATCAGACGTTTTGCGTCCTCCGCGCCGTTCACGTCGCCGTTTCCGAGAACCGGGATACGGACGGCTTTTTTTACTTTGCGGATGGCGTCCCAGTCGGCTCTGCCGGAATAACCCTGGACACGTGTGCGGCCATGGACGGTGACCGCGCAAAGGCCGGAGTCTTCCGCAATTTTCGCCAGCCTTACGGCCTCGTCGCCGGATTCATCTGCAAAACCCTTTCGCATCTTGACGGTAACAGGGATACTTTTGACGTTCTTGACGACACTTTCAAAAATCTTCCGGGTTTTTTCCGGTTCGATCAGAAGCGCGGAGCCGCCTCCCGGGGCGGTGATCTTGGGCACCGGGCAGCCGCAATTGATGTCCAGCAAGTCGAACCCCATGTCCTCAATCATGGCCGCAGCCTCACCCATGGTGTCGGGATTGCAGCCCACGAGCTGGGCACCCAGAGGCCTGTCCTGTTCCACGGTCC
>CAZMMY010000010.1:0-13896 GCA_964567495.1 uncultured bacterium | reverse complement strand
TCGGCAAGACCCTTTCGACCCTTTTGCCGCTTATGGCGCGCGCGAAAGTCATTACGATTGCGACGAGCCCCGGTTATATGGACCCGGCGGCCGCTATGCAGGTGGCGAACATTGTTATGCGTGAATACAAGAATTACCTCGAAACACGCAAGCTGCCTGCTCCGGCGCCCACGCGGCTGCCGCGTAAAAATTATAAAGAAGAAGCGCCGGAAGAGCGTTTGGACCGCAACCTTGACCGTGAATTGATCGCGTCCGCCGCTCTGGATATGCCAGCGGCCCTGAAGATCGCGGACGCTCTTTATCCATTCAGCGCGTTTCGTGCCGACCTGGAGAAAAAAGATGTCATGGGGCATTCGGGCCAGCTGGCCGACTTTGCGCTTAAGGCCAATCCCCGCACCGTTGTTATGGCGCGTCTTGGGGCCGTGGCTGAACGCGGTATCACGGGCGGAGGCGCCGAGAAGCAGCAGGCGGAAACCGCGCTGGCCGCTCTCGTGCTTCTTTACTCGAGCGAGGCGGTTTCAAACAGGGAGCGGGATCTTCTGCGGCGTTTTCTTAACGGCCTCAAATCGAATATCTACAAGAAAGATTACTCGGAGAATATCGACGCTGAACTGAACGCCGCGCTCGCCAAAGGCGTAACTCAGATACAGGCCATTCTCAGCCGTTCGGAGATGCGTCAGCCGCCGGCGGAGGGTCTCGACGAAAGCGCGGGCCCGCTGGATGAAGCCGCCGCCAGGCGGGCCATGACCGAGGCTGTCGCGGCGGCCAGGGTCGTATCACCGCTTGCTCCTCACCCGCTTCTTTTTGAAAATTACGTCCGCCAGCTGACGCGGCTGGGCCGCAGCGCTGTCCCGGAATTCCGCGAGCTGATCCGCGGCCATGCCGAAGCGGAGCACGAAATGCTGTCGGCTGCTCGCGACCGGTCATTTCTAATTAATGATATCGACGTTTTCGACGGGCAGGTCGCTGAAGTCACGGGCCTTGCAAAACGGTTCCTTCGTGTGTACGGCGTTGCGGAACCGGCTGAATTCCCGCGGGTGCTGGCGGTACGTAAAGATCTTTACTCCGGGCGTTCGGTCGTGCAGGGCGAAGCCGCCAGCCTGCTTTTCATCAATGCGGTGCTGATTGACGCAGGTGTCGCACCCGAGAAGAGGGTGGAAATCCTGCTCCATGAATTCCTGCACCGGCTGGGATTTTTCCTTTCTCCGGTGATGAACGAGGGCGCGACCCAGTATTTCACGATCAGGACCCTGATGGGGGGACAGCAGCGGGCCGCTACGCCCGGGGGCTTCCTTAGCGCATATTTCGAAACCGACGAACTGGCCCGCCACTTCTTCCATGTGATCGCGTTTTTGTCGCTGGTCCTGGCGCTCGGCGAGAGGCGCATGGCGGACGCCTATCTGAAAGGCGAAGACGAACAAACACTGCGAGGACAGGAGAGTGAGGCTCTTCTGGCCCAGGCCCTGGAGATAGCGGCTAGAAAAGAACTGTTCACCCAGGAGCTGCGGGCCGGTGCCTTTTTCTTCGAGGAAATTCTGAAAATCCTCCCAGCCGAAACGCTGCAGCTGCTGTACAGGGCGGCGGCCGCGGCACGCCTTCCTGAAAATACCGGACCCTTTTCCGGGGCCCGGCTCAAGCTGACCGCACTGCGCGCGTCTCTTAAAGCCCCTCGTTTTGCCAGATCTTATCCCATGACGCAGGCTTGGATCCTTGCGGGTACGCGCATGGTCCGGGATGCCGCCGAGCGCATCACGGAGAATGGGACTGTGGGGACGGAAAAATCAGGAGCGGAACTGGCTGAAACAGTCGCCGAACTTTCACTGCACGTCTCGGAATCCCTGGTATACGCCCCCTCCGCGTTTCTGCGCCAGGAAACTTTTAAAAAGACAGGCGCTCTTGTGGACGCGCTCGAAGCGCTTGCGCAGAACAACAAGGCCCAGGGCGTCTCAACCAACGCGCAGCTGGCGCTCGCCGCGACGCGCGGGCTGCGCAGCATCAGCGAGGGACTGAAGGCCTTCAGCCCTGAACTTGCCTCGGACGTGACGGCCCGCGATGCTTTGATCACGCGCATCCAGAACATCAGGCAGCAGCTGCGCTCGGAGATGCGCACGACCCGGCCGGCTTCGCCGGGTTCGCCGATCGTCGGCAAGATGTACAAGTTCTACAAGACTGACGACATCCTTTCCGGCAATACCCGCTACGTCGACTTCAAGGCCCGGCCCACTGAAGAAGGCGAGCTTGTTCTTCGCGACGTGCCGGTCACCCGTGAGTTCGTGCCCGAAGACGCTGAAGGCGAATTCATGGGCCAGCTCGATTACCGCACCAGCGGCGTCATGATCTTCGGAGGGCCCGGCAAGCTGCATGATTACATGCTGAACGCCGGATCGAAAGGCTCCCAGAAAGTCCAGAAAACCTATGTGGTGCTTGTCGACGGCGTCGTGAATTCGTCGGATGCCTACCGCAGGCTTGTAACGGAAGGCGTGGAAATCGACGCTCGGCGCGCCAGGCAGCGCCAGCGCGGGCAGGAGAAACGCGAGCTGGCCAAAATGGTCAAAATCGAGCCGATGGAAACCGACTACAGGGAAGGACAGGCGTTCACGCGTATGCGCGTGGTGCTGGAGCAAGGCCTTTACCGCCAGATCCGCCAGTCGCTCGCTGCGATTGGGCATCCAGTCGTTGAGCTCCAGCGGGAAGCGTTCGGAGATGTGAAGCTCGGCGACCTGAAGCCGCGTGAATTCAGGGAATTCAGCGCAGAAGAGTACCGCTGGGCTGAGGATGTTTTCCTCGCCGGCCTGCGCAAGGAGGGTCTGAACGAAGAAGCCGACAGGCTCGAAGCCCTGCGCCGTTCCGAAGTCCGTTCGCTCGGCGAAACGCTCGCGGCCTCGCCGGTCAAGGAAGTGAAAATCGAAGACGCTCCTGGACGTCAGCGTACGGCTATTGTGACTTTGGAAGACGGAACCCGCCTGGAACTTAAATCGCTGAGCGGTGTTTTTTATAACAATGTTTTCATCCTGAACCGGGACGGGCAGCGGCTGGTCCTCAAATTCGGGTCTGAGGAAAACAAGAAGGATTCCAACCCGAACATCGAAAATGAAGCCCGGATTTCCCGGATCCTGAACGAAGAAAGAGGCCTTCAGGGTTTTTCGAAGGCCGTCTGGAACGGCGAAGTCATGCCAGGGATCAAAAGTATCCTGATCCTCGGGCCGGACGCTCAGGAGCTTCACGACTGGCGGGACCAGTTGACGGCCAAGCAGCGCCTTCTGATTTTCAGGAAGTACTTTCTGAAAATCATGGAGGCGTGGCGTTCTTCCGATCCGTCGAAGAGCGTGGCTCTGCACGATTTAAAAATGGCCAATACTCTTCTCGAAGTAAAAACCGGCCCTGAGGGCCTGCCTGTCTTTGATGTCCTCGTCATCGACCTGGCGGGAGGAAAGGTCGCTTCCGACCCCGATTCCGCGGACCGCTGGACCATGACTCGTTCTTACCGTGTGCCTGAATCCGCGATGCAGGCGATGGAAGAAACCGAGCGCCGGGGGCTTTTGAGCCGCAAGGACAGGCTGGGCCTGATCAGCATGCTCGAAATGATCATGTTCTTTTACGCGTTCGTGCTGAAGGACGATACGGTCAACGGAAGGACCGATGTGTTCGATCAGGAAATCCTGCCTGATGACAATATGTACGCAGATGTGCTGGTCCGGATCATGCAGCGAAGGGAAAAATACCGGAACGCACGCTATTACGCGGCGGCCAAAGAATATTTCACGCTTAACCTGGAAAAGGAAATCGAAGAAATTATAAGCGACCTGGACAAGCTGATCGCCATAACCGGACGCGCCGCCGGCCAGGACGCCATGCCTGTGCCGCCTAAAGCTCCTCAATCCCGTGAGCGGGGTAAAGTGATGGCCGCAATCGCCGATGCCTGGGGCGGCTTTGTAAGTCAGGTCATGAGCGGCTGGCTCGCCACGATGCTCAGGGCGGCGGGCAATCTGGTTTCCTCGATTGTAAATTATTTCCGCGGCCCGGCCATCAAAGCCCGGATGACGTTCGAAGATACCCTGAAATATGCCCGCGGGCGCGGGGGGCTTCCCGAGGCATATTTTGTGTCCAGCGACAATTATTCGGTCCGCGACCTCGCGGTCATGAGGCTTGAAAAGGCTGAGAAGGAATTTCGCGAGAGCGGCCAGGGAAACCCGGTCATGCTCGAGACGGCGATTACCGAAGTCCTGGAGCTCTACCATTACCTCGGCCGCTATCCCGACGGTTCAGTGGAAAGCCTGATCCACGAGCTGATCTCGGATTATCCCGCGCTGCATCCGGTCAAACTCCGCATGCGCTCCGAAATGCGTGTTTCGGCCATCGGGCCGGTCCAGCCGGGAGACCTGACTGCTGACGAAATGCGCGCGCTGATCGAACCGCTTCTTCCCAAAGGTTCGGGGCTGAAAATCGAGCCGCAGGGCAGCGCGGAAAACCCGTACGCTTACCGCGTTTTGATACTCGGAGAAGCTTCCCAGCAGAGCGCTATGACTGCGCTGCTCCGGCGAATCGGTCTGAGGGTGGAACAGAGCACCGCAGACCGTTACCGCGCCGGCGGCATGACCATGCAGAAGAAAGAAGAAGCGCCGGGAAAACATTATTACACCATCCGGTTCACGCACCGTACGGTGGTGGAAGCCCAGAACACGTTCGGGGCCAGCAGCGCTTTCGGTTCGCGCATCTCCAGCGACATTAATTCAAGGATAAGTCTGTCTCCCGGCGGCAAATACGCCATGGCCAGGGAAATCGGCGGGCGAGTTCAAATTTTTCGCGCTAACGACGGAGCGCCCGTGGGCGAAAGCGCTATCATCTCCCTTCCCGCCGGATTCGATACTTCATATAGAAACGATAACGTGCCTAAACATACCACGAGCGTTAACTTTACTCCGGACGACCGCTTTATAATCGTGAGTTACAAGGAGGTTAGTAACGGCAAGATCAGGCAATGGGAAGAAGTTTTTGAAATTGAAACCGGGCGCGCGGTCGCCGTACGGGGAAGCTATCCGGACAGCAAGATCGCTTATATGACGCCGTCACCTGGCGGGAGATACGCGGAAATAGCATTTAATACCGAAGAAGGGCGGGCTACGTTCCGGGCTCCGGAGCACAGCCTGTTTGATTTCCAGCGGGGTGTTTCCCTTGATTTTTCGAACAGGGGAACGTTTTCAAACGACGACAAATACCTGCTCACCAGAAGCGAAAACCTGATCGACCTGGCCACCGGAAAAGAACAAAGAATCAATTGGGGCACCCGGCCGACTTCTACTTCAGGTTCCTCCAACAACGCGCGCGTGGGTTTTTCCGCTGACGGCAAACTTATGGTTGTCACAGACGCGACCGGAAGCGGATATTTCAAGGTTTTTCCGGTCGAAGCGCCTTTCACGATACCGACAGCCAGCTCTGTCCAATATTCGTTCACCGGCCCCGACAAACGCTATCTCTTCACCATGAAATTCCATAAAGACAGGAGCTCGATGACCGACCTGCGCACCGGCCGCACGTACGATATTGATTCTACGGACAATATCGGGCACCCCTACGCGGGAACCAACGGCAGGTTCTTCGTTTATGAATCCAGGGAAGACGTGCAGATTTTCAACGCTGAAACCGGCGAAGCGGTTTCAGGCCTTCTGCCTAGAGAAAGCGGCATGAGCTCTTCGCACCGGGACGACGGCCGAGGCTACGCGTTCCGGAACCCGGAGAAGAAATGGGTCGTACTCGATCTCAATGAAGGGCGCGTGCTGGATCTTGGCCTTGAAGCCGGGCCCGAAATCTCCCACGTCAAGGTATCGCCGAGCGGCCGCTATGTCATCATTGATTATGAAGCTGTTTCTACAGAAGAAAAGGGGCGGATGAGGATTTACGACCTTGAAGCCGGCGAATTTCTGGACAGTTTGCTGCCGGCGGCTTTTTCGACCGCTACTTATTCCGGAGCCAATTTTTCGGAAAACGAGCGCTACCTCGAAGTGGAGGACGCGGAAGACGGCACGTATAAGGTCTACGACCTCAAGGAGCGCAGAAGGGTTCAGACGCCGTTCAGCAGCCGCTTCCCGGTTAAATGGACGAGCGCGGCGGACCCGTCCGGACCGGTTATCGCTTTCCAGGGCGGTATTTTCGAGGGCGAGACGAACGAGCTGACCGCCGCCATTGCCAAGATGTGGATGCCGGACGCACTGGCCAGGAACCCGGTAGTGGCCGGTCTTGCGGCGCGGTGGGGCGACAAGGCGCCTCTCGCTTTTGACCTGATCTCCCTCCTGGTGCGGGAGGGAATCCTGGACTTTTCCGAAGATTTCGAACGAAAGCTGAACTTTATTGTTCTTACTCTTGACGAGCTGCTGTCGTCATTGACGCAGTTTGACAATATCCAGCCTGATCTTCTCGAAGTTCCTGGCGCGATCGGCAAGGATAAATCCATGGCGGGGCTCCTGAGGAATATGCTGGCTTACCTTTCAGTACGCGAGGGTTTTCCCGGTTTTGACGCTTCGGTGGACAATAAAAGATTTTCAGAAATCCTGAGCCGGTGGAGCTCTGTGGTCCGCAAGAAGATTGCGGAAACATCGAGCTCCCAGAGGGCGCAGCGGTTCATGGTCGAGGTCGACCTTGAGACCCTCCGTTTTCTCCAGGAAATGCTGGGTAGAATTTCTGATAAAAATCGCGACAGCGTCCTGGGGGCCATCGCAGCTCTTGCCATGCGCCTTCTCGATAACCCTGAACTGCCGGAGGACCTTGGCGCCCGGCTCAAGACCTTTCTTTCCAAGCCGGAATTTCTCGCGCGGCTGATCCTGATAGAGGCCGATTCGCCCGCGGCGGGGCAGGCCCGCGCCCTTCTCGGTGAAATTGCCGCCGCTTTTGGAGAGAGGGCGGGCGAAGTCATGGCCGCGGGTTATGAGAGCGCGCTGGCCTTGATGCTCACGACGAAGTCGGTCTCTCCGTGGACAGAGGCCGACTCCGAAAAAATGCGGGAAATTGACGCCAGGATCAGGGAGCTGCGCGGAGACCAGGGCGAAGCCCGGATCGCTGAATTGCTCGCCGGGAGTCGCGCTGCCTTCCTTGCTGTTTTTAAGGGACAGAACACAAAAGATAATTATGAATTTGCCGCGAAGGCGAGTTACTTCCAGAAAGGCCTGGACTCCAAAGGGAAGTATTCGGGCAGCAAATTCGGCGAACGGATCGATGCCGTGGAACTTCTGACCGCGTTTGAAATCATCAAAAACGTTGTCGATGGGAAACCGGTCACGTACCAGCCTTTCCCGTTCCTGGCGGATTCACCGATGCCCGAAACGGTGACGCTGGACAAACCAGATGACGAGCAGGTCTTCGAGGCTTTGTCCAATGTCTTCATATCCGCAGGGCTCTGGGACAGCCTGGACGTTGCCACGCCTTACCGCAAGGGCGCGGAGGCGTTCGGCCACAGGGCCATGTTTATGTACATGCGCCCGGGCGCCCGGCACGAAAGCATGTTCGGCCTGGACAGCGTGATCAGCCATTACTGGAAAATGCCCAAAGAGTATATGGGCAGTTTCGCCAGCAACGTCCTCCCGCAGGTCGGGCGCGACGGCAGCACGGATTCGCAGGGCCGGACAAGCCACCAGATTTTTGTCGCCGTTATTGGGCTGGCCGCCACGGGCGACTGGCGCAAGACGCTGGCGGAAACAAACATCGCGCACCCGCAGTTCCAGGAGCTGCGGCGCCGGATCCAGGAAGACGCCGGTTACGAGTACCGCTCTTTCAATAATTTTAAGAAGATCGAGTTCGTGCTTTCGATCCTGCGCCGGAAGGAGCTCCTGGAGATCATTGAGAAATGGGCGGGCGCGAAAGACTACGGCAAGCGCCGCATGTACGACTATTTCATGGACCTGATTTTCTCGGGCAAGGTTACAGACGTGAAGGCTCTCAAAGACATGGTGGAGAACCCGGAGGAGTTCTGGAACAAGCGCGACGATCATACCCCCTCGCATGTACAGGACGTCATGATCGCCAGCAACCTGATGATCAGGAGCAGATACAGCTCCAGCTACGAGAGGGCCGAGGCCGTCGAAAATAATGGATACGTCGACCTGACTTACGAGGAATATAACGAAGCGTTGATCAGCGGCCGCTTCGACAACGCCATGCTGCTCAAGCCGATGGAGATGACGCTCTATACCCATCTCGACGGCTGGGGCCTGGACAAGCTGATTGAGCGTATGACGTTCGCCTGGTACGGCCTTGTGCTGAATGCGGATATTTTCGACCGCGCAGACCTGGTGCGCTACGTCAGGGAAGCGGGCGTGACCAATGAGCCGGTGGATGAAAATAACGTCTTCGAGGTCATGACGCGGCTCCTTCCGCAGAATTTCAAGAAGCTGAACGTCAGAACACTCAGCCGCCAGGTCAAATTGAACGCGGCCAACCCGCGAGCCGTCAACGCGGCGCTTTATCTTGCCGACGGCAAGCTGCCGCACGATCTGAAAATGCAGTTCCGCAAGTACATCATTCGTATTTTCAAGAAAGCTGAACGCCGCGCGCTTTCACCGTCCGAAACCGCGGACCACGAAACCGCAAAGAATATCCTGCTGAACAAGGGCCTGGGCCAGCGCCTGTATGCCGTGATCTTTCCCAAGTCCGACCCGCGTTCTTTCCTGGCAGGCAACGACTGCCCGAGCTGCATGGCGTTCGAGAGCGGCAAGGCTAAAACCTACATGATCCTGCCCGCGGCCAATTTTTCTGTCGCGATCGAAGTCGAAGACGGCAAGCAGAAAAAGGTGCGCAAGTCCATAGCGACTTCCGTGGCTACCGTGTCGCGGCGGCTGGGCAGGAAATCTTCCGAGGTCATGAGCGAATTGACGGCCGCGGTCCGCGGGGGCGAGAAGCCCAGCCTTTACAAAGTCCTTAAGGATACAGGCTTCGAAAACACGGTGCGCGCAGAAGCTTCCATCGCTCTCGACAATATTGAGGGCGACACGAATTACAAGAACCGCATGGAGGAGGCGAAAGAGCTCGCGCCCAAGGTCACTTGGGGAATGGCCATGCGCAATTTTTATAAAACGTTCTTTGCTGAATATGCGGAACGCAACCCTATGACGAAGAACGGCGAGGGCAATGCGCTGCCCCTGAACCGCAGGAACATCAAGATCGGCATGGCGCATAACGACTATCAGCTGACCGAAGACAAGGAAGAAAACCAGGACACTTCCGAAGTCATCCTGGGCTATTCCGACATGGGCGGGCCGGATATTATGACGCTCGATCTCGGCCTTCGCGGTGAAACGGCCTCCACGCCGTTCACCGGCGTCGCGCCTATAGGCCCTTCTGAAACGCTGGAAGTCGCTTATCTTGAATCCAAAGTATTCGGAGAAGTTTCCGGCGGGTTAATGGAAGGCGCTCTTGGCGTTCAGAACAATCTGATGCGCGCCTGGCTGAATCACAACGCTAAAGGCGACAGGCGGAAAAACCTGAGCATGGGCTTATATAAGGAAGGCAAGCTGATCGGCTACCTTATCGCTTATGTGGGGTACGACGCCGCGAATGACCGCGAAATCATTTACGTGGCCGATTGGGCCGTGGACAATGAGGAACGGGGCGCCGGCCTTCAGCTGGGCGGGGCTCTCATACGCGCGGCCCAGGCGGAATTTCCGAACCTGACGATCATGGCGGACCTTCGCACCGGCCCCGACGGCAGCTACGACATTATCACCCGCATGTTCGGCCGCGAGGGCAGGACTTACAGCGTTACTTCCGACCAGGGGCTCAACGACGGCACGGGGCGCCACAGAGTAGAGCTTTCGCCCGCGCAGCCGCTGTCGGCCCAGCCGCTGCGGGTCGCGCTGTCGGGCACGCAGACGATCGATGCGCGCCGTATGGCCTCGCTCGGGCAGCAGGGAAAGGAAATCGGAAAGCGGATTGAAGCCGCGCTTTCGAAACCCGAAGGCTGGTTTGAAAATTTTATGTCTTACGAGTGGGCTCGTGCCGTCGTGCGCATTGAAAACGGCGAGGTGAGCGGTTTAGCGCTCGGGGCTCGCGGCAGCTCGCTGCCGCTTTCGGAAAAACACCTGCTGACCGAGTTTGAACAGGAGAAATCCCAGAAGAACATCTTTTTCATGCCCTATCTTTCGGGAAACCAGGAAATGCAGGTCGACCTCGCGGCCGAGATCCTCGCCGGGCTTCAGCGCGGGCTTCCCGAAGAAGCAGAATATCTGGCGGCCATGACCGCGGCCGGTGTCGCCGACTGGGTCCGGGCCCAGCGCGATATCCTCAAGGCTGAGGAAGGCGGTATTGCCGACAGCGCCGAGATCGTAGTGCTGCCGGAAGAGGACGTTGAGAACCGCCGCTACGTCCGCGGAAGAATCGCGGGCCTTACGACCCTTGTTTCCGGCGACGCCATCCCGGGTTTCGAGCTGGCCCTGGCGGGCAAGCGTGCCCGGTCCGAAATGCGCAACGCGGGTGACATGAGCTCGGAAGAGATTGCAAAGCTGGATATCGCAAGCCTTCGGGAGATGGGGTTGATGCAGCAGGTTGTGTTCAGTGAGGAGCCGGGAGGCAGCAATTTTACCCCGCAGGAGAAAGCCGAGATGGAGAAGTGGGTCGCCATAACCACGTTCTTCCTGAATGGCAGGCCCGGCAATAACGGAAAAATCGAGAGGAGGCCGGATGATATCCGCAAACAATTGAAAGGGTTTAAGATTTATAGCCAGGGAGGCGGCTTGAAAGCCGCTCTGCCTTTATTGATAAGCGGAGCACTGCTTGGTGGAATCGCTTATTTTTTCACTCAGTTGGGTTTCCCGATAATCGGCATGAGCATCGGGATTATCGTTGTATCAGCCTTGATCGGAAAAGGTGCATTTTTGTTTCTTAATCGCTTCTCAGGTTTGTTTGATTTTACTTCGCCACGGGGCATTATGGTCAATCCGGCGGCGGATAAGATGGCCAAGACGGTAATCCATGAAACGGCCCATTCGGTTCTTTTCAGAAATTTTTCGGTCAACTGGATTGTGATGGCAACGGTTATAGAGGAGTACTTTTTCTCTGACTGGCAGGGCAATCCGGAAGGTGCCGCCAGCAAGGCGGAGGGCTTTGCTCTCATGGAGGACTACCTTTCAGACAGGATCACTGAAAAGGAGTTTCAGGCAGAAGTCAAAAAACGGCTTCCGAATCACTGGCTCTGGCTGACGGCTTTCCGGCGCCTTGAAAATTATCAAAACGGTTATTTCCTGAACGGCATGGTCAACGGTTTCAAGTCTGTTGTTGCGAAAAGAGAGATCGAACCTGGTGATTTGAGAAAGCGCATGGACGACCTTGTGCTTTCCATGGCGTGGGCTCGCAGCGGTTATGGAGACATCTTCGAACGCATCAAAGCTTTCAAAGAATACGCCAAAGGCCTGCCGGAACGGCGCTCCGAATTGCGCGCCTCGACTCGCGAGAGGAAAGCCGCGCTCGACGCCGCTTTGACGACGATTTTTTCCTCCCTTTCCGGAGTGCTCGCCGCTGAAGCGCAGGAATGGCAGCGTGTGATTGCACCCGAAAGTCTGGCGGGGATTTTTTCTTCGCTGAGGAACCGGACGTTTGGGCTGGCCCTGGCAGCCGATTTCGTCTGGGTGCCGCTGGCCTGGGTTTGGCAGCGGATTTCCGGGGAGAAAACGGAATTTTATAAAAAAATCCGGCTGCTTAGCGGCGGTTCCATCGTTCTGGTTCCCGGGAATGCTCCGGTTCTCAGGGCCGTGACTGCTGTCTTGGTGAACGAATCACCGATCCTCTTCAGCGGCGGCGTCGAGACAAATAATCAGGAAGCGTTTCAGCTGCGTCAAAGGCCCAACTGGCCTGTCGTAGAGCTTCGCTCCGCAGTGCTCGATCATCTGCGGGCCCGCGAGTTTATCATCAAGTCCCTCCTGGAGGTTTTCGGAAATGACGTGGATGAAGACATTTTCAGCCAGCCGATTACAGTTGACCTGCCGGCGTCTCTTCCCAAAGGCGGCGGAACCAAGGATTATTTCGAAGTGCGTATTTCGGCGGGCGGGCGTGTTTACGAAATGGGTATGTATGCCGGATTCATCTTCCTTAACCAGGCCGAAGAAGGAATCAGGCGCCAGATTGCCGCTAAAGGCTTCGGGCCCAGAATAGGATCTTTTTATCCTCTTCTGCCCGGCTCGCCGTTCGGCGTCATGGCGGTCAAGCCGGTGCGCGGTAAAACCATTATGGACCTTGCCCAGGAGGGCGACAAGCGGGCGGCCTTCGAAACCTTCCTGGATTGCATCTTCATTTTCCGTGAGCTTGGCTTCGGGCTGACAGACGTTAAGGAAGACAATGTGATCCGCGAAGACGGCACGGGAAAAGCCATGATTGTCGATTTCCTGGTCAAGCGCAGCAAGACAGGCTTCCTTTATAACAGTTATTACAATTTTCAGATGTCTTCGCGTTTCGATATGGCTGCGGCTGAACAGCTGGCTCGCTGGACGCTGGATTTTTTTGCGCGAAAAAATGCGCCGGCCCGGGTGCTGAAAAGCGAAATCGCGGCTGTGGAGCAGCAGATCCGCCAGCGGGAAGGTGCTTCAACGAATCTGAAAATTCCTGAAGCCAGGCGTTTTGTCGAAATCCTGAAAGGCGGCGCGCTCAGCCGTTCGGAAGTTCGCACCGGCGCGCCTCTTTCACCCGACCAGTTCAAAGACCGTGTCGCTCAGATTTTTGCCGCGCAGCAGAAAGGCTGGGAGCTCGAGCTGCTTAAAATGTACAAGGCTTATTTTGAGAGTCTGAACCTTGTCCCGGAAAAAGGTATCCATCTTGTTACGTCCAGGGTGTTTGAAAGCGGCATGATCAATTTTGATGTCCTGGACGACAAAGATAAAAAACTGGGCAATTTTGGGTTCCGTCTGTGGAACGAAGAGGGCCGGCTGGTCTTCGAAGGCAGCGCCGTACTGAATCCTGCCGTCCAGAATACGGGCATTACATCCGCATTTTATCAGGCGCTGGGCGAGCGAGCGCCCGAAGGCAGTGTTTTTGTCGGAATTGTCGTGAACCTTCCGAGCTTGATCGGGATCGCCAAATACCTGGCCCGGGACGGAAGAGCTCCGGAGAGCATTCTGCGCATCCTCGAGATCTGGGACCAGGAAATGAGCGGAACGGTCACAGACGGCGTTTTTGTCGAAGGCGGAAAGTATGTAGACCGTCCCGAATACGGCGATATGGTGGTCGAGGCGCCGGAAGAATTGACCGGCGCCCGCCGGTACCAGGCGGAACTGATGGATTATATTTCCGAGGTTTTGATGAGGGATCCTGCTGCGGCGCCTCCGGAGGAGTATCTCGAATCCAAGGTTCTTACCGGCCGCCTGCGCAGAAAATTCAGCGCCGACGGCAAAATTACGCTGACTGTCAACGACCCCCGAATGATCAAGATGTGGGTGGAAGCCTCCGCCCGTTCCGAAATGAGGCCGGTCCCAGCTGTCATGGAATCATTGGTCCGCAGCATGACGACCGCGACGCTCGACGACCAGCTTGTCACCCCCGTTTTTGACCCGGAAGAGGTTTTTGAGATTTTTTCTTACCAGGAAGACAGAAACAGGTTATGGACTTCCGTGGGCGGCATCCAGCTCACTCCGGAGCAGGGCGCGTACATGAAGTATGCCGACGAAGAGCAGGTCAGCCGCCGGCTGGAAGCCGCTGTCCGCGCCAAGCTTGAAAAAGAATACACGCTCCGCGGCATGAGCCGCGGCACTAATGAAGACATGCTGGACCGCACGATCGTGAACCCGGAAATGAAAATCGAGGGCGTCTCCAAAAACGGAAGCGGCCTGTTTTCCGTCGTCCTGGATGGAAACCTGGAGAACGAAGCCGTCACGACGATTTTCCCGCATATGGAATCCTATTTCGAGGAAGAAATGCGGAAGTCGGACG
>CAZMMY010000009.1:13066-14251 GCA_964567495.1 uncultured bacterium | reverse complement strand
CCTTGGAACGGGCACCGGCGTGCTGGGCGTCGCCGCCTGGCGGCTGGGCGCGTCCTCCGTGCTGGCCGTCGATCACGACCCCCAGGCCGTACGCGCGGCAAAATTCAACTTCAAGGAGAACGGCCTGAAAAATTCTGAGGCCCGGCGTGAGGATGTCACTAAAATGAAGGCCGGAAAGAAATACGACCTGGTCTGCGCCAACCTGTTCACCGCACTGCTCGAAAAAATAAAACCGTTTTTATTCGCGAGCGTAGCGCCCCGCGGACATCTGGCGCTTTGCGGCGTTCACGCGCAGAACTTCGCCGCATTCAGGAAAAAGTTTAACGACCCGCGCTTTCGCTGCGTCAAAGTCATTAAAAAACGCGGATGGAGCGGAATGCTTTTTAAAAGGAAAGGCTGATTACCAGCCCTTCCTTTTCATGTTTTGGATAAAAATAGCCAGATAAGCTGACAGGATCGCCGAAGCCGCGGCGGAAGCAACGCACAGCTCCAGCGCCTTGCTTTTCCAGGCCCAGAAAGAAAGTACAATTCCCAACAGGATGGCGGAAGAGATCAGGACAACGTGGAAAGGCTTCAGATGCATGCGTCATTATACCCTTCCCATTCCTCAATCCAAAAGGTAATATCCGGCGTATGAAATCCATGATGAGACAAATTGCGTTTTTTTCATTTTTAATGCTGTTTTCCGCACCCTTGAGCCAAGCCGCAGAGGCCCAAAATGTGGAAGCGGGGGGCGCCCGGCTAAATTACCTCCGCAAGGGCTCGGGGCAGCCGCTGGTGCTGATCCACGGCACTTACAGCTCCGTGCTGGTTTACGAGCTGTCCGTCTTCGACAAGCTGGCGAGAAAATACGATGTCACGGCCATCGACTTGCCCGGCTACGGCGGCAGCAGCCGGCCGAAGCAGGACATGAGCATGGACGAACGCGCCGCTGTGATCGACGAAGCCATCCATAAACTCGGCATCAAAAAGCCGGTGCTGGTGGGGCATTCCTCCGGGGCCGCCTTCTGCCTGCGTTACGCCATGAATTATCCGGATAAAGTTTCCGGCCTTGCGCTGATAACGCCCTATATCGAGCCTTATAAAAAGGCCGCGCTGCGGTACCGGATTGCGGCCAAACCGGTCCTGGGCGATTTGTTTGTTTACGGCTTCGTGAAACCTCTCAAATTTTTCAGGAAAGATTCG
>CAZMMY010000009.1:0-13056 GCA_964567495.1 uncultured bacterium | reverse complement strand
CGTCGATGGCCGCGCCTGCTTTTTATCCTGATCCGGTCAACGAAGAATACGGCAGCCGCGAGGTCAAGATGGCGCTGCGCAGAAAAACCTTCCGCTACAATGCAAGCGACCTGGAAGTTCTGGGGCATTCATTAGGAGAGATGGATTCTCGTTATGGAGAGATCAAAGCCCCTGTAACCATCGTGGCGGGAGAAGTTGACCCGATCGCAGACCCGAAAATAAACGCTCTGCCCCTGCACAAAAAGATTCCGCACTCCAAGCTGATCACGCTCCCGAAGACCGGGCATCAGCCTCTTTTCACAAAAACTGATGAAGTCATCAACGCGATTGACGCCTTAGTGGATATCTCGAACAAAAACTCCCAGACCCAAAGGAATTATAGCGAGCTAGCCCAAAGCCTGCCACCGCCGGATTAAACGGGTATTTCGCGAAATTTCTTTTTTCGCTCCTGCCATTCCTTATCCATCAGTTCGTATTTTTGCTGCTGGGCGGGCGTCAGAAGCGGCGAAATCCTGGTCCTGACCTGCTGGCGTATCGCGTCCATTTTGGGGAAGTTTTCAGCACGGGCCGCGGCCATCTCGGGTGCGGTCTCTTTAAGAATGGCCGCGATTTTTTCTTCCTGCTCGCGGTTCAGCCCAAGTTCCCGGTCCATTTTTTTCAGCACCCACTTCTGCCGCGATTCGGGGTCTTTCCATTTCAGCTTCATCTGTTCGGAATATTCCCAGCGGCCGAAAGCTGTGCCGAGCACAAAACTGACCGCGAAAGTAATCAGGATGGATTTCCAGGCGATTTTTCTCATAACGCCTCCATCCAGTCGCCGGAAGGCGCTTCCTGGACCGCAAGCGGGTTAGCCACATTCGCGATGGCCTCTTCGCCCGCCATGGGCCAGAATGAAATCAGAAGCAGGGCCGCAGCCATGAACGAAAAAGTCGGCACAAGCCAGCGGAAAAACGCGGCAAGGTCGAACGCTTCACGGCGTTCGATTTTCTCCATGACCTTGAAAACGAAGGATTCGGAACCTTCAATTTCAGGGGCCTTGAAAAAGGCCTTTAGCTGCTTGTCCAGATGGTCGTCGAAACGGTCTTGTTCCATGGCTGTCTCCTGTGGTTAGACGGCGCCTGAGCGCATAAAGTGTCGCAAAATGTCCCGGAATTGCTCGCGCGCCCTTTTGAGCCTGCCCCGGACAGCGTCCAGAGTGCAGTTCAGGGCCTGGGCGATCTCCTCGTAATGGAGCCCTTCCATTTCCCGGAGGGTCAGAATAAGCCTGTAATCGGGCTCCAGACGTTCTAAGACCTCCTGGACAAGCTCCATCTGTCTTTGGTTTCCGGAGCCGTCATCCCGGCCCGAAATCAGCTTCTCAGCCTCATCCCCCAGCCTTTCGGAAAGCTCGTCCCAGGAGCCGGTCCGGCGGCGTGATTTTTTTCTAAGAAGGTCAAGGCAGTGGTTGGAAGCAATGCGGTACAGCCAGGTATAAAGCGAGGCGTTGCTTTTGAAACGGCCGAGCGCGTAAAAACCTTTGAGGAAAATTTCCTGAGCGGCGTCTTCAGCCTCTTTTTCGTCGGAAAGCATGGATGCGCAGAGCCGCAGGATACGGCCCTGATATTTGCGAATGATGTCCGCGTAGGCCGCGGAATCACCGCCGAGGATTTTTTTGATGAGTTCCGGATCTTCCATCGGCGCATTCTAGCAAAAAGGGCCGCGTTTCCGCGGCCCTTTTTCACAAGCTGCCTTGCCTGAAAGCGGCTCTTTATTTGCCTTGACGGCCGACTTTGCCGTAAAGCTCCTTCGCCTTGGCCAGCTGCTCGGCTGAAAGCATGCCCTTCAGCTTAAGAAGCGCGTCCACAATACCCTTGGTTTTGGCTTTTTTAAGCTCATACTTTTCGTCGATCAGCTTGTTGACGGCCGCCGCGTCGACTTTTTCCTGATACATCTGGTTCATGATCTCAAGCTTCAGCACATCAATCTCCGCTTCCTGTCTGATCAGGCTCTTCTTGACGTCGATCTTCAGGTCGCGAATAGCCTTCAGCTGGTCTTCGCTCAGCCCCAGCTCCTTGCCGCTCTCGAGCAGCATATGCGCCTTGAAGAAAAACTTCGATTTAAAATCATCCTGTTTCATGCCCCAGCCGCCTCCGCAGCGTGAGCACGAACCGCCGCCATGGCCGCCGCCCGCAAAAGCAAGGGGCGAGGTTAAAAGCACAGCCGCCAGAAGCATGATCCCGGATTTCCAGATTCTGTTTTTCATAAATCTTCTCCTTATAGTGGAATTTAAAGTCCAAACTGCCTGTTACGACTGTTAGACGGAGGCCGGGCTGGCTAAGTGTCGCAGAAATAAAAAAAGCCGGAGACGCCCTGTAGGGGCATCTCCGGCTGTAGAGCTGGACTGCTTTTTAGCGCCTTCTCCTCCCGCGTCCGAAACGGCCGCGTTTGTGAGAGCTGAACACGGTGCGCGAAACGCTGGGAGCGGTATGGAACTTCTCCGCCGGCAGTTCCGGGTGTTCGGCGATGGGAATCGAAGTGCGGGTCAGCTGTTCGATCCTGCGGACTTCGGTGCCCTGGTCGGGAAACGCAAAAGAAATCGCATGGCCAGGCAGGCCCGCGCGGCCGGTGCGGCCGATACGGTGGACGTAGTTGTCGGCGTCTTCGGGCAAGTCATAGTTGATGACCAGCTCGATACCCTTGACGTCGATGCCGCGGGCAGCGATATCAGTGGCGACCAGCACGCGATGCTGGCCGTTCTTGAAGCCTTCGAGCGCCTGCTTACGCTGGGAAAGCGAGCGGTCCGAATGGATCTCGCTGGCCTTGTGGCCCATTTCACGGATGTCGCGGGCGACCTTGCGCGCGCCGATCTTGGTACGCGTGAAGAGAAGCACGGTGCCGCGGTATTTGTCCAGGATCGCGGCCAGGAGCTTTTTCTTCATCTCCGGCTTGACCACATAGACTTCCTGCGTGACCCTTTCAGCTGCGGTGCCGGCAGGGGCTATTTCGACCTGCACAGGGAGCTTCATGTGGCGCGTCATGAGCCTGACGATGTCAGGCGGCATGGTGGCAGAGAAAAGCAGGGTCTGCCTTTCTTTGGCCACGGCGCGAATAATGAACTCGACCTGCGGCGCAAACCCCATGTCGAACATGCGGTCCGCTTCGTCAATCACGAGGATCTCGACATCATGGATCTTCGCCGTACCCTGGTTGAGGTGGTCAATCAAACGGCCGGGAGTCGCGATCAGGATGCGGGGGTGCTTCCTGAGCTGCGAAATCTGCTCGTTCATGGAAGCGCCGCCGATCAGAACCGCGGTCTTGATGCCGAGCGGGCCCCCGATCTTGTGGAGCACCGAATCCACCTGGAGCGCGAGCTCACGGGTCGGCACAAGCACAAGGCCTCTGCCCTGGACCTGTGCCAGGCGCTGGATCATGGGAATGCCGAAAGCCACGGTCTTGCCGGTTCCGGTCTGCGCAATACCGATCACGTCTTTCCCTTCAATGCCGATGGGAATGGACTTGAACTGGATCGGAGTGGGAGTTACGAATTTCATTTCCTGCAGGCGGTCCAGGATCCTGGGCGCGATACCGAGCCCGAAAAAGTTCGGGGCCCCCTGCGGAAGATTCTGCTGAGCGTGCTGATGATCGTGGTGCATGGTGTGTTATATCCTCTTATCTTTCTGGTTTGATTAATATATCGGCAGATGCCGGCAAAAGACGCGCGGCTTTCCTGCCATTTGTTCCAACTCGTCCCCTGCCAATAAGGGCAAGCTTTTCCGTCCGGGTCAGGCTTTTGATTTCAATCTCAAGCTTCAAGGCCCGGCTTTTTGTGGAAACTTTTTTTCTGTACACAAGCGTAACGGGCAGCCGGGAGCGCGTGTACTTCGCGCCCTTCCCGCATCCATGCGCTTTCAGGCGTTTCGCAAGGTCGTTGGTGCAGCCCGCATAAAGCGAACGGTCACCGCACTGAAGAATGTAGACGTGCCACATGAAAGGATTATAGCGTGAGGGCCAAAAAAAAGCCCGCCTGAGACGCTATGACAGATTCTGGGGAGTCTGCCCTTCCGCTGCCTGCTCCGGAGGCTGTGTCTCCGGATGCTGGAACAACGGCGGCAAGACTAAGGAGAGCCTTGAGTTGTTCCGATTCTTCAAAAGACGCTGTCATTGTAACGCACGCCGACGGATTATACAAGCCTGTGAACATCTTATTATGAGAGAAGCTGTTTCTGGAAGCAGACGCTATATTTCGATAAGGCCTGCAAGATACTCGGCGACCGCCTCGCGGCCCGCGGGGGAAAAGTGGACATTGCCTTCAAAGAGGCCTGCGGCGTCTCCTTTCGAGAGAAATTCCGGGTTGAAATCGTAAAACGGAATGCCGTTGGCGTCCGCAACGCTTTTCATCGCGTCAATCGCGGGCGGATAAGTCAGCTGCTGGATCTCTTTCCATTCGGCTTCATGTCTGCCGATTACTTTCAGATATTCAGAACGTTCGGCCTCAGATACCTGGCCGGTCACCGCCTTATAGGAAAGGTCGGGCTGGAAAATAAAAAGGCCGCGCGCTCCCGCTTTTTTGATCAGCCGCGCCATCTTGTCCAGATTAGCGCGGTAAATCGCGAGCGATTCCCGCTGGATTTCCGGCCAGCGCGAGCGGTCCTCGAAAAATTTTTCTCCCTGCGGCCCCGCTCCCACTCCGGCCATAGGGTCCACAGCTGCGGCAGGCTGAGCGGGCGCCTGCGGCTCCGCGGCCTTCTTGCTGCGCTGTTCATCCATGGCCTGCACGCTCACCCAGGTGCGAGCGGATTTCTTAAGCTGGTTCAGCCGCTGATAGAGCGAGCTGTTTTTTCTGAGGTTCCCGAAAAAGCGCGTAAACGGGTCGTGTTTTTTCTGGTGAAGGATATTACGGGCCTTGAGCTCGTAAAGCCGCTTCCAGTAATCAAAATGGTGGAAGAAATTGTAAACGTCGTTCTCGCCGTCGAAGACCACGACTGCGTCCGGCTCCAGCTCCAGGCCGAATTCGTTCAGCTTGAAAACCTCATCGACCGAACACTCTGAATAAAACGCCAGGTTGATGACTTCAACGTTCTTCCCGGTTTTCTTCCGCAGTTTCTGTTCCAGGAGGTACGGCCAGCTTTCGCGATGGTCCTTAACAGTGTCATAAACAGCGGAGCCGCCGAGCAGCAGCACGCGCCTCACTCCTTCCGGCTTGCCGACCGTGTAAGTCTGGTCGCGGTAAATGACCTTGCGGCTGAGCAGGTCCTGGTGGTGTTTCCACGCGTCGTAGGAATCGAGCACGCGGCAGAAGGCCTCGCCCGCCAGCACAAAAACCAGAGCGGCGATCAGAGTGGAAACGAGAGGATTTTTTTTACTGCGGTTTTTCGCGGTCTGCATGACGCTCCTTTAAAATTGAAAGTAAACGAAGGCCCGGTCTTCGCCCGCCGCCATCCAGATCAAAATCAGAAACGCGGCGAATACAAGGCCGCGGCTCCAGCGGGGCGTGTGGGCCACGACCTGCTTCAGGGTCTCGCGGCGGAAAATGGTGTGGACAGTAAGAATCGCGGCCGTAGCCAGCAGCACGCTGCGGACCTGGAGGGACGTCAATATTTCCGGCCCCTGGAAGCCGTGGAAGCCGGACATGGATTTCAGCATCGCGGCCGCGCGGGAAAAACTGTCGGACCTGAAGAAAACCCACGCGATATTGACAAAGTAGAACGTCAGCGCGCCATAAACAAACTTCGCCGGCACGGAAGCCAGCGCGGGATTTTTCCCAAAGGCGTACTTGAGCGCGCGTTCCGCACAAAGATAAAAACCGTGAAGCAGGCCCCAGACCACAAAGGTCCAGCTGGCCCCATGCCACAGCCCGCCAAGGAACATGGTGATCATCAGACTCTGGAAGGTCCGCGCGAGGCCGCGTTTGTTCCCGCCGAGAGGAATGTAAACGTAGTCTTTCAGCCAGGTGGAAAGAGAGATATGCCAGCGCTTCCAGAAATCCGCGAAGCCGACCGCCGCGTACGGCCAGCGGAAGTTGCGGGGAATCACGAAGCCCAGGCACAGCGCGATGCCGATGGCGCAGGTGGAATAGCCCGCGAAGTCGCAGAAGATCTGGCCCGCAAACGCCAGAGTGCCCAGCCACGCATCGCCGAAACCAGGGACCAGCCCCCCATCGTAGATTTTCTCGGCGACAGGCGCGAGAAGAAAGTCCGCCACAACCATTTTTTCGAAGAGCCCGACGACCAGAAAGGTCAGGCCCCAGCGGAACTGCTCGGCCGACGCCTGGTTAGGCACCTGGCACTGCGGCAGGAACATGCTCGAGCGCATGATCGGCCCGGCCACCAGGTGCGGAAAAAATGAAAGGTAGAGCGCAAAATCAAGAAAGGATGACGACGGGCTTGTTTTGCGCTGGTAGACGTCGAGCGTGTAGGACAGGCTCTGGAACGTATAAAAGGAAATACCGACCGGCAGCACGATATTCCACTCCGGCCTGTGGTAATTGACGCCGAAAATGTGCATCATGGCCGTGAAGTTGTCCATCATGAAATTGCCGTATTTGAAAAAACCAAGCAGGCCGAGGTTCACGATCAGGCTGATGATCAGCAGGCGTTTCCGCTCTTTGGGTTTCTCAGTATGATAAATCCATTTAGCCAGATACCAGTCCATGACCGTCGAAAGCCAGAGCAGGAGCACAAACGGCGGGTTCCACCAGCCGTAGAAAATATACCCGGCAAGCAGCAGGTTGGTTTTTTTGACGCGCCAGGAAAACGGCGAGTAATGCAGCGCCAGGACTATCGAAAAAAATATAGCGAACGTCAGCGAATTAAAAAGCATTTTCTCCTTCGGTCAGGAATTTTTTGATTTCCGAGGCCGCAAGCCCGGCGCCCGCGGCGTTAAAGTGGATCGGGTCCGAAAAAACTTCCGCTCTGCTCTCTTCCATCCGCCGGCCCCACGGGCCCAGGTCCAGCACGCGGTATCCCATTTCTTCGAATTCGTTTTTTAGAAAATCGTGCATGGGCCCAAGAGCGTAACGCTCCATTTCCGTGTGAAACGGAAAAATAACGGCAGCGAGCCCGAAGCCGTTTTCATGCGAAAGCCGCGCCAGCTCCTCAAGCGAGGCCCGCGAAGCGTTCCAGTGCGAACTGTAGAATATATCGTTCCCGATGCCGGTAAAGCCCAGCATTTTTTTAAGCCCTTCCGGGGAAGTACCCTGCCGGGCGGCTTCCGCCTCCACCGCTGCGCGGACCCTGCGGTACGGCGAAGCCTCAGAGTCCGTAATTTTCTTATGCCGGTCTTCAAGATAATGCCAGATCCCCTGCTCACGCCAGGAACGAAAAAAACGAACGCGCCTCTGCAGGTCGAATTTCTGGTCCAGGTATTTCATCAGGCGGGAATGCCTGAAAAGAAAGGCCATGATTTTCTGCCGCAATTCCGGCCGCTCCACTTTGACCTTCCGGTCCTGCTGGTCATGGAAGAAGTCCAGCTCCATGGAAGCATAGATACTGTCGTTCAGCGTATAGCCCACCACTACGAGGTCAGGCCGGAACTGCAGGGCCTTTTCCTTGAAGAATTCCACGGCCTGCGCGGTTTCGTAACCCGAAACGCCGAAATTCAGCACCTCCACCTTGTCACTTCCGAAAGCCCGCTCAAGCTGTTTCGGAAGAGTTTTGTCATTCTCAAGCCCGTAGCCGTAGACCACAGAGTCCCCGAGAAAGACAATTCGTTTTACGCCCCTGGGTTTTTCCGTCGGGAATTCACGGTCGCGGAAACCCGCGCTGTTGATTGTGTTGAGCACGCCGTAAGCCTGGCTGGACGCGCCGGGCGAAGGCTTATAGAGCAGTTTCAGGTTGTCGCTGGCTTCGTGGACAAGGATTTTCGAGGGCTCGGCTGAGGGCAGCTCGCCTTTGAAAAGAATGCGGAAAGCGGTTTCAGCCGAAAGAAGAGATACAAAGAGCGAAAAGAGAGCGATACAAAGGGCCTGCAGCGCGCCTTTGGCCGCGCGGGCTTTTTTACCGGCTTTAGTGGGGGGCATCGGCCCGTATTATGAAGGATCGCGGCGGCGGAGGCAAGCGTGCCATACCCACACCATGAACACGGCCTGCAGCGGCAGCCTCGCCGCGAAAACCCACGCAGGCAGGCCGGGCACGATTTCCGGATTCGCCGACATATGGATGTTCGCGGGAAAGACCGCGATAAGAAGAAGTATAAGCCCGAATCCCGCAAGCCGCCGCGTGCGCGCCGGCAGGGCGAGAGCGCCGAGCAGAACTTCAAAAAAACCGCTGGCGTAAACCATGGCCAGAGGATACGGCACATAGGGGGGCATGATTTTCAGATAAAACCCGGGCTTCACAAAATGCATCGACCCGGCGCCTATAAAAAAAACCGCGAGCAGAAGGCGCGAGAGCGGCGCGCAGCGCCTGCCTACTTCTGGATCTTGTTGAATTTGGAACCTTCCAGCGTCAGGTTGTACATCAGGCCTTTCTGCCCGATGACCACGCCCACGATCGGCTCGTCGGTTTTCATGGTGTCAATCGATCCGTCCGCGCCGATTGAAATCAGGGCCACCGAGCCGTCAATACCCGCGCGCCAGCCGCTGGCGGACTGAAAACCCTTGAGCGAGGCGTCTTCCATAAAGAACAGGAGGATAGTTTTAACCTGGCCGCCAAGCTGGAAGCCGATAGAGCCGCTGATGATGTTGTAATAATCGACGGTCTTCCCGCCGATACGCAGCGTCCCCTCGCCGTATTCCGCGCCCAGGCCGATGCCGCCCCGGTAAACCTTGGGCATGATGAGCACACCCTTGGCGCGATTCATAATATCAGCCGAGCCGTAAACCTTGGTTTTAAAAAGCTCGAGGGCCACGTCAGCGCGGGCGTCGATTTCCCTTCCCGTCGCAGCCTGCGCGGAACCCTGCGCAAAGGCGATAAAAAAAGTTAAAACCGTCAGACTCAGGATCTTTTTCATGCGGCCCCCTTATAGTTGAAAAGCTGTGCCAGTGTAAATTGATTCTCCGTATTCACCGCGTTCAGCGCCCGCAGGATTTTCGACTGCACGTTCATGGTCAACCGCCTCCCCTTCCTGCCCTTGGCCACCATTTTATGCGTCAGCTGCTCGGTCGAAGCCTTGACCACATCCGCGTTCGAGAGCCCAAGCTTCGTCATAATCTCATCGAGCGGCTGCGCGCCCAGTTCCATTTCTTCCGGCATCATGACAGCTTCTGGCTTTCGGCGGGCTTGCCAAGCAGCCTGCAGCTCAGGAGGCCGCAGACCACTCCCACGATCGCGCCGCCCAGCAGGTCGCTCGGGTAATGCGCGCCGGTATAAATGCGCGTGACCGCAATCCAGACCGCCGCGAACCAGACCCAGAAAAGCTTTTTGGGATACATGCAGTAAAGCACGGTCGCGGCCGCAAACACCACGGCGGTATGGCCGGAAGGAAACGCATAATTCAGAGGCTTGGAAAAAATCACTTTCACGTCGTCCGAGGCCCAGTAAACATGCGGGCGCGGGCGGTGGAACACCAGTTTCAGCCAGACCGTCAGCCAGGAGGCGCTCAGAATGCCGACCACAAGCGCCGGAAGTTTCCGGTGCCCGCCGATGCGGTCCAGAACCAGCACGCCTGCGACTACGAAAGTCAGGCAGATCACAGTGCCGCCAAGGTAGGTCGGCCAGGCCAGGACGTAAAAAAGATGCGGAGCATGCATTTCCTGGAAGAAAAAGAAAACTGAGCGGTCGAACGCCAGAACCGCTTCTTTGATCGCTGTCATTTAAAGGCTGGCTTCTTTTCTGCGGGAAAAACAGGCTGAACGCCGCCGATGTCGCGCAGCGGCGTGTTCGAAGGATGGCTCAGGAGCGCGCGGTCGAAGGCTTCGAGCGTCAGGCGGAGTTTTTCCATCTGCGGAGTTTCTTCCAGCGGAATGTCCGCAGTGCCGGATCTGGCCATATCGCGCAGGACGGACTGCACCGTCATGTCGGACACATCACGCGCCGGCTGGTAAAGCCGCTCACGCTCATCTTCGGCGCCGGGCACGGCATTCAGAAGGCCGGACTCGCAAAGATGGTCGAGGAGCTGCTGGGTCAGGCGAATGGGCAGGTCGAGCCGGTCGGCCAGGTCATGGGCCGAAAGCGGGGGCTGCCCTTCTGCGAAACGCGTGACATAAACCTGCATGATGCGCAGCGCGACAAGTTTCTTGAACTCATAGCTGACTTTGCGGCACTCCGGCTCGAACTCGAAATTATCTTCGTTCTGGTGGGCGAACGCCAGCTCCGCGCCGTAAAGCACGATCAGCCAGCTGGTCTGCAGCCAGACCAGAAAAAGCGGCAGGGCGGCAAAAGTCCCATAGACCGCGCCCGCGTTCGACGCGCCGATCTGGAAATGGATGTAGACCCACTGCACGGTCTGATAAACCGCGCCCGAAACCACGCCGCCCAGCAGCGCGGAGCGGAAGCGGATCCGGCCGTTCGGAAGAAAAATATAAAGATAAGTCAGCAGGCCGCTGAACACGAGAAATGGAAGTACCTTGACGGCCGCGAGGATCAGAGGCGCGGCGAAACCGATCAGCGAAATCTTGTTCGTGATGAGCTCAATCTGGCTGACGATGAAGACCGAGGCGCTGCTCCCGGCCACGAAAACCACGGGCGCGATCAGCATGAACGCGAGGTAATCGGTGAATTTCTTGCCGAGCGTGCGGCCCTTCTTGATGCCCCAGATATGGTTGAACGCATTTTCAATATTCGTCAGGACCTTGATCACGGTCCAGAAGAGCAGCACAAGACCGATACCGGCGATCAGGCCGCCTTTCGTGTTCTGAAGAAAATTCTCGGAAAAGTTCACGATGTAGCCCATGACCTCTTCCTGGCCCTGGGCACTTTCCATTAATTTCTCGCGCAGCAGCTTGTCGAGGCCGAAACCTTTGGCCACGCCGAAAGCCATTGCCAGCACAGGCACGATCGAAAGAAGGGAATAAAACGTGAGCGCGGAGGCCCAGAGCGAGCATTGGTCTGTCGTGAATTCTCGGATGGAAAGGACGAAAATCCGGAGGGTCCGGAAGAGATATCCCTGCGCGCTTTTGCGGACTTTGCGGCCGGGGACGCGCCAAATGTCCCGGTTAATATAGCTCATGAGCTTTGAAACCATGTCCGGGATTCTACCACACCCTTCCGGCATGGCAAATCAGGCTTTTCCCTGCCGGAGCATAGGCCCTTCCCCGACTCCCGCGCCGGACCGGCCGACTTATCATGGAGTATTCACCGGAAAGGAGGAAGCACATGAAATCGTTTAAAGTCGCAGCCCTTCTGCTTGTGGGCACCCTGTTTCTGGCGGGTTGTGAAACAATGAAAGACGCAGGCGAAGAAGTCCAGGACGCCGCGAATTAATGTAACTGCTCCGGCCCCGGGATCGAACATGGGGCAGGGGCAGTTACAGTTTGTCGTACTTCGTGATTCTCCCCTTCGCTTTTTCCACCGGATATTTCAGGGCGTTCTTGCCCAGCTTGGTTTCAATCGCGGAAGGCAGGTCGATTTTCAGGTTGTCGGCCAGCTCGAATAAATAACAGGCCACATCCGCGAGCTCGTCGGCGATTTCTTCCTTGCAGGCCGCCGCGTGGGCTTCCACCTCTTCAGGCTTCTTCCACTGGAAATGCTCAAGCACTTCCGCCGCTTCAAGGACCAGCGAAAGCGCAAGGTCCTTGTGGTTGTGAAACTGCATCCAGTCGCGCTCGTCGCGAAATTTTTTGATTTTCTCGGTCAGCAGGCGGATATCAGGCATCAGTTTGCCGCGTTCCTTTCGGCGTTTTTGTCGGTAATGGCGCGCATGGCCAGGATGACTTCGTGGCCGCACCGCAGCAGCGGATAAAACGGGTGGCTTTCATCGCCCATATTCTTGTTGTCCTGCGCGGTCAGGATGCCGTCGTAGGTCAGGGCGTAAAACCGCGCGCGGTCCGCATCGGGCAGCGGGTAGTTTTTGGTCTTGTTGAATTTCTTGAGGAAGGTCTCGCCCACCTGGATGAACTCCTCGCCCTTCATGCGGACGGACTCTTCTTCCCCGCCGCCGGAAATTCCGCCGCCGGTCCCGAGGTAAAGGTTCACGGAGCCGTCGATCATACAAACCAGGGTGACCACGGTGGCTGCGGTGCCGATTTCCATGATCAGCCCCCAGATATTCGGGTTCTTGGGCGTGGGCTGGAAGCCTTTTTTACGCCAGGATGTCTTGAAGGTTTCTTCGCGCAGGCTGGTGTAATTTTCAGATGGTTCGGGGACGGGTTTCGCCATTTGCTTATCCTATCTTTTCAAGCACCGGGCTGCGAGAAATGTCGCCCGGCGAAGTGATGTCCGACTGGCCGATCTGCGGCACGATGTCCAGGCCCGCGGAGCTGAAGGCTTCGTAGACCAGCTCGCTGCAGAAGTAATCTTTTTTCTTCTGCCAGCTGTTGGCCTGTTTTTTAAGGTTCAGCGCCTTAAGAGCGCCGAGGAAAAGAACGCCCGGGTAATCATAATGCGAACCGAGCGAATCCACCAAATACGAAATGACTTCTTCTTTCCTGAAAGGATGGCCCGCCTTGATCCGGAAGACGTCTATTATTTTAGCGTCGAGCTTACGCAAATCAAGCGCGCGAACACCGGACCTGGAACCCGTGTTCGATTCGATCGCGAGGTTGGTGTCCGCTTCCACGACCACTGCGACGTGGCTGTAGAGGCTCTGCGTCTTCCACTGGATCAGCTTGCTGACAAAGGAGGTGCCTTTATAAAGAAGGATGTCGCAGCTCAGAAAATCGCCCACTACTCCTCCCCGCCGCCCGCAAAACGCGAGCGCATGCGCTTCTTCTCTCCATGGATGCGCTTGGATTCCAGCATTTTGTCTTTGGCCCTTTTAGAGCGCTTGCGCTTCTGTCTTTTGATTTTCGCGATCCACCTGGCCTCCTCGCTCCTGCGGCCCAGGACCTGGGCTTCGAGCTTGCTGAGCAGGATCCTGCGCGCGGCGTAGCGGTTCAGGGCCTGCGAGCGCTCCTTCTGGCATTTCACGATCATGCCGGTCGGCAAGTGCTTCAGCACCACGCAGGTGGAGACTTTATTGACGTTCTGCCCGCCCGGCCCG
>CAZMMY010000008.1:0-14452 GCA_964567495.1 uncultured bacterium | reverse complement strand
ATCCGTTTCAACACCGCCCTGCGCGCACACGAAGACTGGGACTGCTGGGTCCGGATTTTCCGGCTCTCACCCGCCGTGTTTTACACCCCGGACCGGCTGGCGGTGTACCGCATCCATTCCAGCTCTATGATGCGCAAAAAGCAGGCCTCCTCTGCGGAGCTGCTTGAATTGATCGAGCGCCACAAGGAGATGGTTTCCCCCTCCAGCCCTGAAAAGGCCTGGCTGGATCAGAAAGCGCGCCTGGTCCGCATGACCTTCGGTGACAAAGGCAAGGGCATCCGCTATTTCCACGTTTTAAAGAGCCTTTTCCAGCGGGATTTCCTCAAGTTTTTCCCCTCCGCCAAAGCCTAAGGCAAAGGCCTGTTTTTCCCGATAATGAAGGGTATGGTATTTGAGAAGAAGTCTGTCTTTATCGTGATCCCGGCCTATAACGAAAGCCGGGTCATACAAAACACCCTCGCCCCCTTGATCAAGACGGGTTACACCGTAGTCGTGGTTGATGACGGATCAAGCGATGCGACTGGAGATATGGCGTCCGCCCTGCCCGTCCACCTGCTGGTCCACCCCATCAATCTGGGCCAGGGAGCAGCCACTCAGACCGGGATGGTCTATGCCGCGGCCCGGGGCGCCGAAGCGGTGTTTTTTTTCGACGCCGACGGCCAGCATCGCCACGAAGAAATCCCCATGCTGCTGGAACCCCTTGAAAAAGGAGAAGCGGACGTGGTCATCGGCTCGCGCTTCCTGCAGAAAGCCGACACCAAATCGGTGCCCCTGATCAAGCAGCTCATCCTGCGCGTCGGCGTGATTGTAAACGGTGTCATGACCGGCATGTGGCTGACCGACGCTCACAACGGGTTCCGCGCCATCAACCGCGCAGCCGCTGAAAAAATCGACCTGAAAGAAAATGGTTTCGCGCACAGCTCAGAATTCCTGATCCAGGTCCGCCGCCTGAAACTGCGCTGCGTGGAGAAGCCCACAAAAATTCTTTATACCAAGTACTCTATGTCGAAAGGCCAGTCCATCTGGAACGGCTTCAACATTGTCATCGACCTCATCCTAAGGAGATTTTTCCAATGAAACTGATCCAGCTCATTCTCGTCCCGCTCATTGCCCTGCTTGTCGCCATTTACCTCGGAAGGTTCCGTTCACTTTTGACGGACCGCATCATCGTTGTAGCGCTCGGCGCAATCGGCGTGATGCTGATCATCAACCCTTCGCTGTCGGACAAGCTGGCAGCATTCGTGGGCGTAGGCCGCGGCGTTGACCTTGTGATGTACCTCGCGCTGACCGGCCTGGGCTTCGTTTCCCTCTTGCTCTACTCCAAGGTCCGCAGCCTGGAGCAGAAACTGACGGAAGTCGCGAGACAAGAGGCTGTCTACCACGCAAAAATCGGCAGGAGCAGCTCATGAAGCCCGTCCAGAAACCAAAGCTGAAGAACGCTGCCGCTGCAGGGCAGCCCCGTCTTCCCTCTCTTGCGCCCTCCAAAAGCTTTGTGGTCAAGCTCCTGCTTGGCATTACCCTCCTCGGCCTGACGGTCTACTCTAACAGCATCAACTCGTCTTTCCATTTCGACGACCGGACGAACATCGTTGAGAACGAATCCATCCGCTCGCTGGGCAACATGGGCGGCATCTGGAAAATTTCCAAAGCCCGTTTCCTGACCGATTTGACCTTTGCTGTGAACTACGCACTGGGCGGCTTGAACGTAACGGGCTTCCATCTGGGCAATATTCTAATCCACACAGCCTGCGCTTTCCTTGTCAGCCTCCTGGCCTTTCAGGTCCTGAGGAGCTTCAAAACAGGGCCTGAGGCGCCGCAGGATTGGCGGGGAGCCTCATTTCTCGCCGCCGCAGCGGGACTGGTTTTCCTTTGCCACCCTGTGCAGACCCAGCCCGTCAATTACATCGTGCAAAGGGCCACGCTCCTCGCCTGTTTCTTTTACCTGCTGACGATCGTCTGCTATCTTGAGTTCCGTATCAAAGGCAGCATGCTGCAATGGGGCATTGCGCTGGCCTCGTGCGCCGCGGCCATGTTCTCCAAGGAATCCGCATTTACCCTGCCGCTTATGCTGCTGGGCCTCGAGCTCTTTTTCATCAAAGAAAAACAGGGCCGAAAACGCTGGCTGATGCTCCTGCCTTTCCTGGGAATGCTTCTGATCACGCCGGCGATCGTAAATATGCACGCCTTGACGACGGGCGGCCCGCTGACCGTTCTCCCAAAGGACGAGACAGAAATAACGCGTTCCGCCTATTTCTACACCCAGATGAATGTTCTCAGGACTTACTGGCGCATCCTTTTTGTGCCGACGGGCCTGAACCTGGACTACGATTATCCGGTTTCCCAAAGCTTCACGGATCCGGCGGTTTCACTCTCTTTCCTCCTGCATCTGGGGATTTTCGCTTCCGCCTTTCTGTTCCTGAAACGGAATGTTTTCGTTTCTCTCGCGATTTTCTGGTTCTACCTGACTCTGAGCGTCGAGTCGTCGCTCATTCCCATCCATGACGTCATTTTCGAACACCGCCTCTATCTTCCGCTGGCAGGCTTCGCGATTTTCGCCGCCGCGGCCATCTGGCAGTTCTGCAAAAACGTCCGCAGCGCGGCCATCGTCTGCGCTGTCCTGGTACTTGCTTACGCGGGCGCTGCCTACCAACGCAACATGGTCTGGCGGGATGAGTTCACGCTCTGGTCGGACGTCATCAGGAAATCCCCCAACAAAGCACGCGGTTATTTCAGCCTTTCGGAAATGTTCGGGCAGATCGGCGACCGTAACCGGGAGATCGAATACCTGAAGAAGACGATCGAGCTTGCGCCGGCATACGGCGAATTCTATTACAATCTCGGCCTCATTTATGACGAACTTGGCAGGCGCGATGAGGCCATGAACCAGTACAAAATGGCCGTAGAGAAAAACCCGGAAATCGTGGAAGCCAGGGACAACCTTGCCGTACTGACCGCCCAGAGCGGAAACGTGGAAGGCGCCATTGCCATGTGGCAGGAGCTGATCAAAGCGAAGCCGTCCTACGCGCCCGCTTATAAAAATCTGGCAGTGGCCTATAAAAAGAAGGGCGATGAGGCGGGCGCGCAGAAAATCCTGGAGGAAGCGAGGCGGGCCATGCCGGAAAATGCCGCGGCCTTCCAGACCGCAGGCACGTCAAACCTGCAGGTTCTCACGAAAGAGGATTTAAAAAAAATGAAGGCCGAAGCCCGACAAAAGAGGTTAGCCCGGGGGCCAGGTGAAGGGACGGCCGGCTAATATATGCAGATGGATGTGGAAAACGCTCTGTCCCGCCCCCGCACCGTTGTTGAAAACCAGCCGGTAATCTGAAAAGCCGTTCTTTTCCGCGATTTTCCGCGCCTGATAAAGCAGCTCTCCCGCCAGTTTCGCGTCTCCTGGTTCAAGGTGCCCAACACCCTCAATGTGTTTCTTTGGAATGACGAGCACATGGAAAGGCGCCTGCGGATTGATATCGAAGAAAGCCGCGACCTCGGGGGTGTCCAGTTCCATGCGTGCCCGGATTTCCCCCTTCAGGATGCGGCAGAAAAGGCAGTTTTCCATTATTTCCACCCCAGGAAGCGCCGGATGCGCGTAACACACGTTTCCTTGCCCAGGACGCTCATGAGCTCGAAAAGGCCCGGGCTGACCGTCTTGCCAGTAAGCGCAAACCTCAGCGGATGGATCAGGTCTTTGGCTTCGATGCCCCAGCCGGAGGCATTTTCGCGGGTCATGTCTTCGATGTTCTTGTGGCTGGAAAAAAAGTCGGCCTTTTTCTCGTCCGCGGCCTCGGCCCAGGCTTCAAGGTGGCGTTTAAGCGGCTTGTTGCTAAGGAAGGATTCTGCGGTCACCTTTTCATAATCCAGCGATTCCGCGAAACAGTTCTCAGCCTGCTCTTTCAATTCTTTCAGGGTCTTGACGCGGCTCCTGTAAAGCAGTGCGATCTGCTTCCATTTTTCAGCGGAAATTTTCTTTCCATCTTCGTGAAACGGCTTGGTCCGCTCGATATATTCACTTTCAGAAAGCTTTTTCATGTGCTGGGCGTTGACCCAGTCCAGCTTTTCGGAATTGAAACGCGCGTTAGCCTTGTTGATTCGTTTCAGCGAAAATTTTTTAATCAGCTCATCCAGGGTGTAAAGCTCCTGGTTGCCTTCCGTGCCCCAGCCTAGCAGCGCCAGATAATTCAGGAGCCCTTCGGGAAGATAGCCATTGAGGCGGAACTGGGTCAGTGAAACTGCGCCGTGGCGCTTGGAAAGCGGCGTTCCGTCCCCGCCCATGATCAGCGGCAGGTGCGCGTATTTCGGCGGCTTCCAGCCCATGGCCTCGAAAAGCAGAATCTGACGCGGCGTATTGGAAATGTGGTCGTCTCCGCGGATGACGTGCGAGATGTCCATCTCATGGTCGTCGATGACACAAGCCCAGTGATAAGTCGGATATCCATCCGACTTGATGATGACCAGATCGTCGAAAAGAGAGGTATCAAACGAGACTTCGCCGTGCACCAGGTCGTGAAACACGGCCTTCTTGCCCGGCATCTTGAATTTGACGGCGGTCTTGCCGCTCTCGCCTTTTTCTTCATAAGCAAGGCCCTGGTCGACCAGTTTTTTCGCTTCGGCACGGTAAATTTCGAGGCGTTCACTCTGCCGCTTGATCGGCTCATCCCACTTCAGGCCCAGCCATTCAAGAGAGGTCAGAATTTCCTGCTCAAACTCGGGCTTTGAGCGCTCGCGGTCCGTGTCCTCAATGCGAAGCAGGAATTTGCCTTCCTGGTTGCGGGCGTACAGGTAATTGAACAACGCGGTGCGGACGCCGCCGAGGTGCAGGTAACCTGTGGGCGAAGGGGCAAAACGGACGCGTATCATGGTTTAGGAGGTTTTCCGGGAGAGACTTTCAGGAGAAGCCGGGTTTATTTTGATTTTGGACTCTGGATTTGTTGAACCAGGTTGCGGACCCTGTTCAGGTCGAGCGGCTTTTTCAGGACCGCAACGGCGCCGAGAGCAAGGATTTCACGTTCTTTATTGGGCGGAATATAGCCGGACATAATGACGACGGGGACCTGGCTGATCTGCTTTATTTTTTCGAAAGCCTCGCGGCCTTCCATACGCGGCATCAGCACGTCCAGGAACACGATATCAAACTGCTGGGCCTTGATTTTCTCCAGACCTTCCATGCCGTTATAGGCGGTGTCAACATCATGCCCTTCTTCCTGAAGGATGGCTTTAAACTCTTCGCATATCAGCTTTTCGTCGTCAACAACCAGGATTTTCGCCACGGCTCACTCCGGAAATTTGAATTTTTCCCTTAAAGTCGCAAAATAATTCCGCTTCGAGCTTTTCACCAGCACAAGCGGCATGTTCGCGCGCGTGATTTCAACAATATAGCTATCGTCGATTTCGAGATTTTCTTGACCATCGGCGGTTAACAGCGCCTTGCTTGCGCCCCTTGCGCCATGAAGCTTGACCGTAATCTTCTCTTTCGCCGAGACCACAATCGGCCTGAGAGCCGAAGTATGCGGGCAGATCGGTGTAATCAACAGCGCTTCAAGGGCCGGATGAACCACGGCGCCGCCTGCCGAAAGTGAATAGGCCGTGGAACCGGTCGGCGAAGCAATAATAACACCGTCGCCTGAAAAACTGGTCAACTTTTCTCCCGACACCTGGATCTCGAGGTGCAGGATGCGCGACAGGCCTTCCCTGCTGATGACCATGTCGTTCAGCGCGACAAGCCTGCTCTGCTTTTTGTGTTTTTCATTCCGGGAGGCGCATGAAAGCATCAGGCGCTCTTCGGTATGAGACTGCCCGAGAAAAAATGACTGCAGCTCCTCAAAAACTTCGCTCTGCTTGACCTCGGTCAAAAAACCCAGCGAACCGAGGTTCACGCCGAGCACCGGCACCGGTTTTTCGCGCAGGCGCGAGGCGATCGAGAGCAGGGTCCCGTCGCCGCCCAGGCAGATCAAGAGGGCCGCGTCTCTGGCAACGTCCTCGATGCTCTGCGCGGTCGTGTCTGCGACCTTATGGTCGCGCTTTTCCAGCCATTCCCTGAGCTTCGGAAGAAGCTCAAAGGCACCCGGCTTGTTGGGATTGATGACGATGCCGACTTTTTGCATGAGTTTCTATCAGGCGGAAAAAACCGGGGTATTGAATCGCAGCTCGCTCAAAACCCGCGCCGCTACTTTCTCAGGCGACAGGCCGAGACCGTCGAGAATGACCTCGCGGTTGCCGTGCTCGATGAACTGGTCCGGCAGCGCAAGGCGGTGAACCGCCGCGTCTGTGACCTTCTGCCGCTCCAGGTATTCCAGGACTTTGGAGCCGAACCCGCCGGTCAGGACATGTTCTTCGAGCGTAAAAAGAAGGCGGCTTTTTGAAAGGGATTCCATGATCAGTTTGCCGTCGACGGGCCGCGCGAAGCGCATGTTCACCACCGCGACATTCGTGCCCTGCGCTTTTAAAAGATCGTGCGCCCTGAGCGCCGTCTCAACCATGCTGCCGAGCGCGAGGATCGTGGCGTCCTGACCTTCCCTCAGGACTTCGCCCTGGCCGATCTTGAACGGCTCGCTGGCGCGGGTAAAGTCGGGATAGGTGCGGGGAACGTTGCCCCTGGGATAGCGGATGGCGAAAACGCGCGGATAATCCACGGCAAGGCGGAGTATCTGCTCCATTTCATATTCGTCTTTGGGCGCGGCGATGACCGCGTCGGGAACGTGGCCCATATAGCTGATGTCGAAAACACCATTGTGGGTCGCTCCGTCCGCGCCGACAAGGCCCGCCCGGTCAAGCGCCAGCACCATGGACTGACGCTGGAGCGCGACGTCATGCAGGATGTTGTCCTGCGAGCGCTGGAGGAAAGTGGAATAAATAGCGCAGACAGGCTTGATGCCGCCCTTGGAAAGGGCGCCGCCGAAAGTCACAGCATGCTGCTCCGCGATACCGACGTCAAAAAAACGGTCGGGAAATTTTTTCTGGAATTCGGCGAGGCCTGTTCCGGTCGGCATGGCCGCGGTAATGGCGACGACGTCCGGCCTCTCGCCGGCGATCTTGGTCAGCGCATCCGCGAAAGCCTTGGTATAGGCAGGGCCTTCGGTCTTGGCGCGCTCAACTTCCTGAGGGCTTTTGATTTTCTCGCCGGTCTTGACGTCAAAAGGCACGACGCCGTGCAAGCGCTCGGCGTCTTTTTCCGCCAGGCTGCAGCCATTGCCTTTTTTGGTCACGATGTGCAGAAGGCTGCAGTCTTTAAGCGACAGGACCTTCCGAAGCGTCTCGACCAGGCCGGGAAGGTCGTGGCCATCGACGGGGCCGAAATAGCGCATGCCCAGCTCCTCGAAAACAATACCGGGAACGAAAAGGTGCTTCATGCTCTCCAGGC
Organism: uncultured bacterium; assembly: GCA_964567495.1. GTDB lineage: Bacteria > Omnitrophota > Omnitrophia > Omnitrophales > Aquincolibacteriaceae > CAYLPP01. The sequence continues at coordinate 7,098 of CAZMMY010000008.1, read as the reverse complement.
TGGAGGCCGTAAAACGGCGCAGACGCGGGAACTTATCGAGCTGCTTCTCGACCTCCCCACGCAGGCGGTTATAGATAGGGTTCGTCAGAACTTTGTTCAGGTATTTGCTGATCCCGCCCACGTTGCGGGAAATAGACATCTCGTTATCGTTGAGAATGACCAGCATTTCGCGCTTCAGATGGCCCGCATTGTTCAGGGCTTCGTAGGAAAGGCCCGCGGTCAGGGCGCCGTCGCCCACGACGGCGACGATTTTCTCATGGGTCTTCTTGAAATCACGCGCCACGGCAAGGCCTACGGCCTGTGAAATCGCCGTGCCCGCATGGCCCACGATGAAATGGTCGTGCGGGTTTTCAAACGGCGAAGGAAAGCCGCTGATGCCTTCCGGCTGGCGGAGAGTGTGCATGCGGGTCCTGCGGCCCGTGATCATCTTGTGGACGTAAGCCTGGTGGCCGACGTCCCAGCAGATCTTGTCCGCGGGAGATTCCAGAACGTAATGGAGAGCGATGTTGAGCTCGAGCGCTCCCAGGCTGGCCCCCAGGTGGCCGCCGGTCTTGGAGACAGCGTCGATCAGGTACGCGCGGTATTCCTCTGCAACTTCATTCAGTTTTTCAAGCGGGACTTTTTTCAAGTCCGCGGGTGAATTGATTTTATCGATCCACTGATACATTCTTCCCTTTCGGCAGGCGTTTAAGCAGATAGTCTGCAAGAAATTGCAGCTTTTCCGACTTTTTGCCCAGAAAATGAATTTCGCGCTTGGCGTGCGCGATCAGGTCGCGAACCTTCTGGCGGAGCTCGGCTTCATTGATCAGTTTCATGTAGCCGTCGCGGTCGAGGCAGTCGTCTATGAGCTGGAACGACAGACCGATTGCTTCGCCATAATGTCTCATCTTGGTCCTGACTTCCTTCGAAGCGCCGGCGGCGATCGCGCCGCTGACCACGGAAGCCTTAATCAGCATTCCGGTCTTGTGAATGCTGATGTAATCAAGCATGGGCAGGCTTAAATCGCCCGGAGCGGCGATGTCTGCCACCTGGCCCCCGATCATACCATAAGTGCCCGCGGCAGTCGATATCTCCTGCAGGAGCTGAACCGCTCGCCCGGCAGGCTGGGCCTTGGCCAATATATGGAAGGCCTGATTCAGAAGGCCGTCCCCGGCAAGAATCGCCATGGCCTCCCCGTATTTCTTATGGCAGCTGGGCTGGCCCCGGCGCTCATCGTCATTGTCCAGGGCAGGCAGGTCGTCATGGACCAGGGAGTAGCAATGGATCATTTCCAGGGCCGCGGCAGGAATCAGAGCCTCTTCAGGTTTGCCTCCCGCGGCTTCGCAGGCCGCAAGGGCAAGGACAGGCCGGAAGCGTTTGCCGGCCGGAAAAACAGCGTAGCGCATGGCTTCGTGGATGACCGCCGGAGGATGGCTGGCGGCGGGGAGGTTCTGCTCGAGGGTATTTTCAATAGCCTCGAGGCTGGCTTTGAAGTAGGTTTCGTACTTCAAATCAGCAGGTCCTCCTCGTCTTCAGCGCTTTCCTGCTTTGCGGGCTTCACGCCTTTGGGGGACCTGCGGGCGGGCTTTTCTTCCGCGTCTTCTTCTTCGGAGTCAAAGGGTTCCTTTTTGAAAGAACCGTCGAGCGATTTGCTCAGGACCTCGATCTTCTTCTCGGCCGCCGAAAGCCTCTTCTGGCACACGGCGGAGAGCCGCACACCTTCTTCATATTTTTTCAGCGCGTCTTCGAGCGAGATGTTTCCGGCTTCGAGGTCTTCGACGATCTTCTCGAGCTTTTCGAGCGCTTTTTCGAACTGGATTTCTTCAGCCAACCGGGTTCTCCTCCGCGGTGATTTCTTTCACTTCGGAAACCACGCTTCCTTTCCAAAAACGGGTGGTTATTCTATCACCCTTTTTCAGTTTGCGGACATCTTTTAAAAGCCTGCCGTCGCCTGAAAAACTGACTGAATATCCCCTTTCCAGAATAGCCAGCGGACTCAGGGCGTTAAGGCGCCCGGCAAAGGTCTGAAACTCCTGTTTCCGGGAAGTCATAAAAGCCCGGAGATAGCTTTGCATATGGCGCATAGTCTCGTCCAGGTGCTGAGAAAACTGCTCGATCAGCGCTCCGGGCTGTTTGAAAGCGTAGCTTTCCGTCAGCGCCTGAAGCTGTTCGCGGCGTTCGCTGATGATTTCAAAAGCCTGACTGCGCATCCTCATTTTATAATCCTGCAGGCGGCGTACCAGCTCTTCCCTGTTCTGGACCACAAGCTCAGCGGCAGCTGAAGGCGTCGGCGCACGCAGGTCCGCAACCAGATCACAGATGGTCCAGTCAATCTCGTGGCCGACTGCGGAAATGACCGGGATCTTCGAAGCAAAAACCGCGCGCGCCACGATTTCCTCGTTGAAGGCCCACAGGTCTTCCATACTGCCGCCGCCTCGGCCCACGATCATGACGTCGATTTCTCCATACTCGTTGAACTGCTGGATGGCTTTCGCGATCTGCCGTGCGGCGCCCTCACCCTGCACCTGCACAGGATTTAAAAGAATGGCCGTGCCGGAAAAGCGGCGGCTGACCACGTTCAAAATGTCCTGGAAAGCCGCGCCGGTCGCAGACGTGACCACGCCGACGCATCTGGGAAAGCGCGGGATTTCTTTTTTATGTTTGGGGTCGAACAGGCCCTCTTTCTCCAGCTTTTCTTTCATCTGGAGAAACGCAAGCTGCAGCGCGCCCATGCCCTTCGGCTCCATGCGCTCGATGTAAAGCTGGTATTGTCCCCGCGGCTCATAGACCGAGATCCTGCCATAGATCATGACCTGCAGCCCGTCCTTGACCTCAAACTTCAGGCGGCTGTTCTGCCCCGCAAAAAAAACCGCGGAAATCTGCGCCTTCTCGTCTTTGACGCACAGGTACATGTGGCCCGAGCTGTGGTGCTTGAAATTGGAAATTTCGCCTTCCACCCAGATATTGGCGTAGGAGCTTTCCAGCATTGTGCGGATCGCCCTGTTCAGTTGGCTGGGCGTGAAAACCTTCCGGCTTTTTTCGGCGCGGGCCGTCATTTTTTCTGTGTATTCGTATTCGTAATCCATATCAATCCGTAATCACAAGGTCCATGCGGACGTCATGTTTTTCGACAGGGGTTTTTTTCAGGAGCTGTTTCCTGAAAGCAATGCCGATCTTTCGGGCCTTGGCCGTTTTCTCCAGAAAGCGGTCGAAGCAGCCCAGGCCGCGGCCCAGCCTGCCGCCTTTGCGGTCGAAACCGAGGCCCGGGACGATAATCAGGTCAAGCGAGCCAGGCCTTCCCCTGCGCGCCTTTACAGGCCGCGGTTCGGGAATGCCCAGCTCGTTTTTCTTCAGGTCTTTCGCCGGGTCCAGCACCCGGTAAATTTCGACTTTGCAGCCACCCGCCAGCCGGGGAACAAAAACCCGTTTTTTGTCCTTGAGCGCTTTTTTAATCAGCGCGCGCGTGTCAGCCTCGAAACCGAAAGACACATAACAGAGAATGCTTTTAGACTTCGCGTACCAGGAATGAGACAGGATTTTTGCCGTGATTCTCGCGCTTCCGGCGCGGCGCTGAGCAGGCTCGAGAGAACGGAGGATCAGCCGGAGTTTCTTTCGTGCCAGGATTTTTTCCTGCCGGGCGGGACGTTTCAAAACAATCCTAATTTTTGAGTTTGGCCCCGGCCGGGACCGATTCGATGCCCGAACGGCTGGCTTCGGCCAGAAGGACTTCCTGGGCGGGGGTCTGGGCCGTGGGAAGCCACTGGCTTTCCCTGCGCTTCAGCTGGAGTTCGCGGGCCTCGAGGACTTTCTGCTTTTCCTGCGCCAGGTACTCCTGGCGGTTCAGGCGGCTTTCCCAATCGGTGAGACGGGCCTGTATCTTCTGAAGCTCATCCTGCGTGGTCTTTTTGGAAGCGTCGAGGCCCGACTCTGTCCTGCGCAGCTCGGTCCACTCCGCCTGCACCTGTTCCCGAAGAGTCTTCATCTCGGCCTCACGCGCACCCAGCGAAGCGAAGTTCCGCTCCAGTTCTTCGCGGCTATGCTGCAGGGCTTTTTCGTAATTGGCACGCTCTTCGGTCCACTGAAACTTTTCCTGATCGAGGCGCGCCTTCGCGTTTTCCAGCGTTTTAAGGTTCTGCTCAAGGGCCTGCTCGCTTGCTAGGCGTTTTTCTTCCCAATCCTGGCGGGTTTTGCTGAAAGTCTCCGCATTCTGGAGCGCCAGCGCGTCCCTGGCCGCGAGATCGCCGCGTTTGGCTTCGACTTCGGCCACGGCGCTCTGGAGTTCACGTCTTTCTTTTTCAAGCGCAGCTTTCTGCGCATCGAATTCCGCCTGTTCCTTGAGCAGCCCTCCCTTCTGGGCATCGAGCGCCTGAGCGTTCTGGCTGATGAATGCGCGGGCCTTGGTCAGGGCATCTTCCTTGGCCTGCTGCTGTTCAAGCCAGGCCTTCTTTTCGGCCTCGAGAGCGGCGGCTTTCTGTTCCAGTCCGTGCTCGTTCGCCGCGTTCACCTTCTCGGCCTGCGCAGCTTTTTTCTCGCGGTCTGCCAGCTCGCTTTCCTTTGCCTGCGAGAGCTTTAGGGCGTTCTTCAACTCGGTGTCACGCTCGCTGTTTTTGGCTTCCCAGGCAAGCTTGTTCTGTTCGAAATCGGAAAGAGCTTTGTCGAAAGCCAGTTTTTCCTGCTGGAATGCCGCAAGTTTGGTGTCCAGCTTGGCGCGGGCCTCCACGAACTTGGCGCGGCGTGCGCTGTAATCCTGCTTGCTGATGGCGAACTGGTTCTTCTCGTCGGCCAGCTTTTTCTGAGTCTGGGCCATGAGCGTTTCGCGTTCGTCGAGGACCTTCGCCCGGGAATCCAGGGCGGCGGCCTTGTCCTGCTGTTTGGTGAGTTCGAGCGTCTTTTCGGCTTCGAACTGCTTGCGTTCCTTGTCAAAGTCAAGGCGGGCACGCGACGCGCCGGCGTCGAACTCAGCCTTCTGGTCTGCGAAAGTCTGTTTTTCGGTCTCCAGTCCAGCCTTGGCCGCCGCGATTTTCCCGGCCTTGGCGTCGAGCGACTGGTCTTTGGCCGCAAGCGAGTTCTGTTTTGCTTCCATTTCGGCCTGCAGCTGCTGGAGCGCGGCTTCACGGGCGGCAAGGTCCGCTGCGGCGGCGTTGTGTTTCTCTTCCGCGGCAGCCTGGTCCTGGCTGAACTGCAGCAGGGCTTCCTTGTGCTTTGCTTCGGCCGCCTCGAGGTTCGTGAGGCGCTCGGCCAGCGCGGCTTTGCTGGTTTCCATTTTCTGGCGGCTGGCCGCGATCATAGCTTCCCAATCTGATTTCTTTTTCTCAAACTCGGCCTTTTCGGCTTCGATCAGCGCCTGCTGCTGCGTCAGGTTCTGCTTGGTGCCGGCCAGCGTCTTCTGCAGCTGGCCCATGCGCTCTTCACGGCCTTCGAGTGCCTTGGCGCGCTCGTTCAGCTTGGTAGAAAGCACGGCGAGCTCGGTTTCCTTGGCGGCATGCTGCTCGCTGAACGCCGTTTTTTCCCCGTTCCATTTCACCCGCTCTTCGGCCAGAGCGGCGCGGCCGGCTGCCAGCTCCTGGTCCTGGCGGACCATGGCGTCTTCCTTCTGCGCAATTTCGAGGCGGGCGTTCTCAAGCTCCTGCGAGCGAATTTCCAGCGAAGCCTGGCGTTCCTTATCCTGGAGCGCCTGTTTCTTTTTGGCCGCGGCGAAAAGAGCCTTGGCGCGGTCGAGGCCGGTCTGCTCATTCTGCAGCGCGGCTTCACGCGCCTCGAGGTCCGTTCTGACCTTATCAAGCGCAGCCAGCTTGTCCTGGTAATCCTGCGCCTGGGCAGACAGCTCGGTGCGTGTATTTTCAAAGACGACGGCCTGGTCGGCCCTCTCCTGTTCGAAGGCCTGCTGTTTTGCGGACAGGTTCTGTTTGACGCTTTCGAGACGGGTTTCTTCAGCGGCCAGCGAAGCGCGCACGGTTTCAGCTTCCGCGGCCCGCGCCTGGAGAGAGTCTTCTTCCTTCTGGCGGGCTGCGTCCCATTCCTGTTTCTGGAGCTCGAAATCCTCGGTCGCTTTGTCGAAATCAGCTTGCTGCGCTTCGAAACGCTGCTGGCGGACCGTGAACTCGTCGACCGACCGCGACCATTCCGTGCGCTCTTCGACAAAACCGTCCTTCATGGTTTCGAACGACTGCTTTTCGTTCTGGAAAGCGTTCTTGAGGGAAGCGAACGAGGCTTTGTCGTTTTCCAGTTTTTTGGCGAGAGCCGAAATGCGCGCCTGTTTGGCTTCGAGCTGCGTCCGCAGGGTTTCGTTCTGCTCGCGCTCCTTCAGAAGCTCCTGCTTCGCAAGGTTCGTTTCGTCGGTTTCCTTCTTCAAGGCAAGCTGCTGATTTTCGGCTTCAACCCTGGCGGCTTCTGCAAGGCGGGCGAGCTCGGCTTCGCCGGCCTGGGCCGCGGCAGCGCGCTTTTCGATTTCCTGTTCGCGAGCGTCGAGGGCGGCGTTCTTCTCTTCATAAGAAGCCTGAACCTCCTTGAGCCGCGCCTCTTCGGCGGCAAGGCCGTCTTCAATTTCCTTCTGCTTCGCGGCGAAAGACGCTTCGGCCGCTTCGAGTTTTTCTCGCGCTGCGTCAAGGTCCGCGCTTTTTCCGGCAACGGCTTTTTTCGCGGCTTCAACGTCCGCGCGGCTAGTTTCAAGCGCGCCCAGCCTGATTTCCAATTCTTTTTCCTGCCGCTCGAAAGCCGCAAGGCGGGCCTGAAGCTCCGCTTCCTGCGTTTTAAGGTCTTCGCGGTTGTGGGCCCACGTTTCTTTTTCGCGCGCGAACGCGGCCTTCTGGGCGATGAGCTCTTTCTGCGAAAATTCAAGGGCGCTCCGGGCTGAGGACGCTTCCTGCTCCCTGGCTTCGTAGGATTTTTTCTGGGCAGCGGCCGCGGCGATACGCGCCTGTAGTTTCTGCTCGACTGCCGCAAGCTCCTTTTCTTTTTCGGCGATAGCCAGCTCGCGCGCGGCGGTCCTGTCCGCCTCGGCCGACTTTTCCGCCTGTACAGATTTCAGCTGGTCTTCTGCGCGGGCCAGGAGACGCTTGAGCTTTTCCCCTTCCGCGCGGAGGTCCTCGATCACGGCGGCGTCTTGCTGGCTCGAGGCCT